>NZ_CAJOJM010000069.1:3254-8731 GCF_905234905.1 Methanobrevibacter sp. UBA188
ACCAATATTTAAAACATCCAAATTAACTGAAGTATTAATCTCATTCAATATTGTAAATGCCTTGATGCAGGCTACCTGTGAACCGTAAGTATGGTCAGGATATTCCCATGAAAGATAATATAAATCCTGCCAGTTTTTACCATCATAACTGACAAATGAGACGTTGTCTGTGTAAAATTCACTGTTGAGTGAAACATATTCTGAAATAGGCACACCGGCTTCCTTATCAACCTTTATCTTAAATATGATGTTGAATATATCCCCTGCCTTGAGAGGAATCAACTGACCCAAATCGATGGTTTTGTAACTTGATGTATCAAAACCGCTTTTGGTTACCCGTAAAACATCATTCACATAAATTGACATTTCCCAATTAGACTTCTTTTGGAAATAAGTTGAAACCGCAGCCAGATATTCATCATCAGTTGCAACAAACTTGTTTTTGTACCAGACAGTACTTGATGAATTCAAAAAGAAATCAGTCCACCCCGGAACATCATACTGGTAATTCTTATCGAATTTGATTGTATCATTAAGGACAAAAGTGTAGGTTGAATAAGGTTTATCCACTGGAGCACATCTGGTATCATAATATGAGACATAATAAAATCCTTTATCTCCACCGCTAGTTCCCCAACTGTTTTTAATAATCCATGCTCCGTCACCTTCAGGTGTTGTTTTGAAGTTATTGCGTGAATAGGTGTCATCCCAACCAACTATAACAACAGCATGATTTGAAGTTGCGCCTCCGGAATAATAGTAATTTTTACCCTTCAGATTAGAGCTGCTCCAATATATGCTTGTTGCAACAGCACCATATTCCATTAAAGCTTTCTTGATTTCATCATTGCCAGTATAAGATGACCTATTCAAATATACAATATTTTGAACATGAATAATGCTATTCAAAATAGGAGATAAAATTGAAGAAGGATTATATGGATCCTCACTTTCATTGACAGGTCCTAACCAACCGGCAAGATATCCTGTTCCCATCTTATCATATCCCCCAATATTGGTTTCCATAGCCCATCCGTAAGAGGAATACATAGCCATTAAGTTTTTCATGTTTTCTTCAGAAAGGTCATAAGATTTTCCGCTTGCCTTTAGAATGCAGGACTCAAGAGCACCAAGGGATGAAAATGCCCAACAGTTCCCTCCGTTTCCTTGAGCCTTTACTGGAGTAACATAACCCAATTCCCTTAAATCATATCTGGAAGGCAATATATGATATGATGAATTATACCTGAATAATGTGTAGTTTCCATTTCCGACAAAGGAGTTATGCATCCATGATTCATAAACATCATTGTTAATGAATGTATTGTTTAATTCCTTATCTAAAATTGAATCATAATAGACCAAATCACTTCCAACTGAATAAACCGCACCAGCAGCATTTGAAGCTCGATTATTTGCAAAAGTGTTAGATTTGACTGTAAATATTTCAACATCATCGGCAAGTATTGCCCCACCATCCCTAGCGGAATTATTTGTCAAAGTAGAATTTTCAATTGAAAGTACACGATACAGCGAATAAATGGCACCACCATAATATTTTGCAGCATTGTTTCTTCCAACAAAATCATTCAAATATAGATTTGATTTTAAAGAAACAATTGCACCTCCAAAATTAGCGCTACAATTAACCATTTCCAATGAATTGGACTCCAACTCGGAATTTATTTGATAGATTCCACCTGCAGCATCTTCAATAGCATAACAGTTATAGAACTTTGATTTATTGATAAAAGTGACAGCATCGTTTTCACATGCAATTGCCCCACCATAAGAATCAGCATAATTTGAATCAAACAGTGTATTGTCTATTGTCAAATATGCGTCATTAACATAAATTGCACCTGCAGTTGTTGCATGATTGTTATTGAATATGGAATTGGTTATGGTCAGGTTTCCTCCCACAACACTGATTGCTCCACCCTTAGAAGCAGAATTGCTTGAAAATGTGGAATTATCAATATAAGTTACGGATTTTCTAGTTGAAGATGAAATAACATTATTAGAAGAATCCTTAAAGATGCAATTTAAAACATTCAAACTGCCTGTAGTGGATATGGCAAAATTAATGAAAGTTACATTTTTAAGAGTTATGGAAGTTGATGAATCCAATCCCAAACCATGATATTTTATTATGGTTTTTGAAGGATTGCTTCCAACAATATTCAAATTTTTAGCTGAGATAGCCTTGTCGAGTTCATATTCCCCATCGGCGAAATGAACTGTGGAATCGGACACAATACGACTGCTTTTTAAATCCTTATATGGTTTGTAAAATGATCCGTCACCATCAATTTCAATTTCTGAATTGAAATATATGTCTGATTTTAGAATGTCGCCGCCCGAACTGGCTGCTGTGGAATTTTCAATTGCATTATCCACTGCAACAATCGTATTATTTTCACTAGCAAATGCTATCGGCATTATTAACATTAAACAAAAAATTGAGAATAATGCAATATATCTAATTTTATTCAACTTCCTTCCTCCATCTAAACAATTTAACCACATTTAGAAGTTAAAATGTATAAAGTACTGTTATTTATAACAGTTATAGTATAAATAGTTGAAGTAAAAAAAAGTTATCATCAAAAAATCTAGTTAAAAATTTTAAAAAAAATAGTAGAGGGAGTAAAAACTCCCGAAAATTTTAATTTTAGTGTTTACGTCTTCTTAATGGTATAATAGCCATAATTGCCAATAACAATAAGATTATTGGATTACCAGTAGCGTGCATAGTTGCAGGTTCGCTAACAGGCTTATGTTTAACTGTTTCATTTTCCGGAGTAGGCTCTGGACGAGGTTCTGGACGAGGCTCAGGCTTAGGATGAGGTCTTGGATGTGGTTTAGTTTTATTAACCACTTCTACTTCAACATCATCACCGATTTCATCAGTCATGTTTGATCCTGCAACAACAGAATTTATTACAGAACCTTCTTTAGTAGCGTAGAAGACCATTTCAAAGCTTGCACTTTCACCAATACCTAAAACACCAGAGTAGATAAATTTATTACCCACTTTGGTCCATCCTTCACCTTTGAAGCTGTCATATTTCAATCCATCAGGGAAATGTTCAATTACATAAACATTGTCTAAATCACAGCCGCCGACATTTGTTACGGTGACTTTGATAGTTACCTTATCACCTACATCAACGGTTGATTTGTCAATCTCCTGTTTCAATTCAAGTTTAGGTTCAACAACAACAGTGGTGTTATTTGAATAAGCACCACTGGTTAAATCTGAATTAGCAATTACTTCCGGAGTAAATACGCCCACAGCAGTAGTTGTGAAGTATAATGTGTAATTAGCAGATTCTCCAGGTTTTAAAATACCTGAATAACTGAACTTATTACCATCTTGAGTCCATCCACCACTAGGAGCACCTAAAATTCCACTAGTTAATTTGTTCCAATTATCTCCATCATAACCGTTGTATATTAAACCTTCTGGGAAGTTGTTTACAGTGTAAACACCAGTCAACTCACAGTCACCAATATTTGTAACAACAACAGTGAAACTAACTTCTTGTCCAACTAAAGCACGTGGATTATTTGATATTTCACGTACAGTCAATGCAGGAGTGTATACAATAACACTAGCATTTGAAGCTGAAGTTGAAGTTTGATCGGAACCTGCAGTAGCTTCATTAGTAAATTTACCACTTTGAGTTGTATTTACGACAATTGTCAATTCAACAGTTTCGCCAACATCCAAAGAACCATCATAATAGAACTTGGTTCCATCATAAGTCCAATTAGTGCCGATGAAATGGTCGTAAATTAAACCGTTTGGTATTTTATCTTCAACAAAGACACCTGTAAGCACCATATCACCATCATTAGTCACTTTAATTGTGAAAGTAGTTTGGTTACCTGAATATACATACTCGTTACCTGAAGTTTTAATAATGGATAATTTAGGGTCAAATACTCTGACAGTAACATCTGATTCAACTATAGTTGCGTTTTCATTTGAATGAACTGAAACAACATTTGTAAGATTACCGGTTGATACAGCTTTTGCTTTAATTGTAATGACTTTGGATTCACCACTTTCTAATAATGCAATGGTAGTATTTAAATCGCCACTTATTAGTTGTAAACCACTTGGCAAGATATCTTCCACTACAACATTTGTAGCATTGGAAGGACCGTTATTGGTTACAGTAATTGTAAATGTGATTTCACCACCTATTGTACTGATTTTCACGTCAGCGATTTTAACAACAGTCAAGTTAACCACAGGAGTTACTTTTACAGTTGCTGTACTGTTTTTAATAGTTGATTCCTCACTACAATTAGTGTGTGCAACATTGTCAAATGTACCATTAGTCAATGCACGGACAACAATCCATACAGAGTATGTGTCTTCACTAGCAATTCTGGAAACATTCCAAGTAACAGTCTTACCGGACAACTTATAACCAGCACTAGCATCAACAAACTCAAATGCACTGTCTAATTCATCAATAATATGAACACCAGTAGCATTAGCAGTTCCATGATTTTTAACAGAAATTGTAAAGTTAACAAGACCATTTACAGCAACATCAGTTGCATTAGCAATCTTATTAATTTTTAAATCTGTTTCGTAGGAACTAACACTCACATTTGAAGTTTTAACTGTATCGTTTTGATTACAAGTCACCTCAACACGGTTCATGAATGTACCAGTCTTAATAGTTTTAACCACAATTGTAATTGTCTCTGATTTTCCACTTTCTAAAACTGGAATAATAGTAGTTAAATTACCACTAACTAACTTAAATCCATTTGTATCAAGAATATCACGAACTGTGATATTAGTTGCATCGGAAGGACCATTATTAGTTACAATAATTTTGAAAGTAACATTATCCCCAACTAAAGCGTCATCATCATCTACCAATTTTACAACAGTTAAATTAACCACAGGAATCACTTTAACAGACACATTACCGCCTTTAACAGTAGCATTTTCATTTGATGTTACATTAACCACATTAGTCAAAGTACCATTAGTCACAGCCTTAAGAGTAATAGTAAATACATAAGACTCACCAGCCCCAATCAACGGAACAGTTAACAAACCAGTAGCACTATCATAACCAGTAGCATTAGACCCAACAAACTCAAATCCAGCAGGAACAACATCAGTAATTCTAACACCAGTAGCATTAGACGGACCATTATTAGTAACATTAACAGTAAAGACAACCCTCACCATTAACATCAACAACAGACACATCAGCAGACTTAACAACAGTCAAGTCAACCACAGGCATTACTTTAACAGACACATTTCCACCTTTAGCAGTAGAATTCTCATTTGAAGTTACATTAACCACATTAGTCAAAGTACCATTAGTCACAGCCTTAAGAGTAATAGTAAATACATAAGACTCACCAGCCTCAATCAACGGAACAGTTAACAAACCAGTAGCACTATCATAACCAGTAGCATTAGACCCAACAAA
>NZ_CAJOJM010000070.1:0-5186 GCF_905234905.1 Methanobrevibacter sp. UBA188
AGTGATTTTGTCTCCATCACTAGATCCTAAGTATACAGCACCACCGTGGCCACTAGCAGTGTTGTTGATGAAATTACAGTTTTCCAATGTTAATTTACCATCTGAAACTATAGACCCCCCATTACCATTGGCATTACCATTGATAAATGTAATTCCTTTTAAGGTTACAGTAGCTCCGCTAGCTATATTAAATATTCTAGATTGCTTTTTAGCGTCGATTATGACCTTGCCGTCACCATTTAAAGTAATATCATTTAAAATAGTTACTTCACTATTTCCACTATTCCAAGTATAATTATTATTGGCAAAGCCTGTTCCACCATTATTTACTACAGTCTGTAAGTCGTCAAATGTCTTATCACTCGCAGCTTCCAGACTGTTTGAATTAGCGCTAGGAAGTGCATATGAAGAGACATTATTATCAACTGACAAGACGTTACTGTCAGTGCTATTTGATCCACTATCAGCAGCAACTACTGCCTGAAGTGAGAAAACAACACATATTAATAATAATATTCCAAATATCTTTTTCTTGTTCATAATACACCCCCTCCCCATTTTTTCAATATGAAATCCTTTTCATTACGATATGATATTATCATACCAAGGGAGAGTCTATTGTGCTATTTATTTTTGTTATTAACTAATATATATACTTTCTTTTTATGGATTTTTATAGAAAAATAAGAAGATAATCATATAATTATAATAGATACTAAACAAAATTATAATATATAAACTATAAATGATAATATAATATAAAAATAATAAATAATAATGAATAAAAAGTATTTAGTTAAGCCTAAATTAAAATCATTTCAATAATAACGAATGAAAATAAATATTAAATGTAATAAAAAATAATTAATGAAAATAATAATAATAAAATAAAGTTATAATAAATAATGTTCATAATTTCACTGAAAAATCAATCCAAATTGACTAAAAAAAGGATTTTTTATAACCAGTTAAAATTGTCCAAATCGACGTTTAACAACCGAAAGACAATAAAACCCGACAAGATATAATGAAAAGTAATAAATTACAGTATAGTTAAACAAAAGTAAATCAATCTTACATAATTAAAAAATTAAAATAATAAACAATAAACAGTAATATAACAATCAGCATAATACAGAATCACAGTATATCATCAAAAAATAGAAAAATTAAGCAAAAATTAATATACAAATGGAAAAAACAAGACCTATAAATCAATTCCCATATACCTTAATGAAAGTTTTTACTTTAAGCAAAAGCCAAAAATAGCAAAAAACCGGTGAAATTTCAAAATATGATTTGCACATCGACCTAAAAATCAGGACTATAAAAAAAATTTACTGCAATAAAAATATACAAAAAGTTTTGATTTTCCAATTTTTTGGTTGAAAAAAATATCCTATTTTGATTAACTAACCTATATGTAATAGATGATTTAGATAGATTTTGAAAAGGGTAAATTCAAGATCATCCAACAGATTTCAAAATCAATACAAAAAACATGACCCCAAATTATAAAATTTTACTGATTCCAAAAAAAGATAAATTATACAATACAATCTACAATATATTTCTGACATTCCAAATCCAACCGCAATTAACAGCCAAAGATTGAACTTGATTTTTCAGCCCATAACCCAATCTTTTCGAAAGAAAGTAAAAATTATCAGCTTCAAAAAAGTTTGTGAAATATCATTTTGGCACATATTTTTTATCACAAAAATAGCATATATTGATTAACTAATATATATGTAATGATTGATTTAGATGTATTTTGAAAGGCCAATTTCAAGAATTATCAACAAATTTCAAAAAATCGATGCTAAAAAAATATGACCACAAATTATGCAACAAAGATTTAAATTAAATTACAGAATTTTACAGAATTAAAAAAAGATAAAAAATATTGTAATTGACATCAAACAAGTCAATATACAATATACAATATACAATTATTTTCTAAATTTTCTGATACCACCAGATCCAACTGCAATCAACAACATTAGAATCAATGCCAATATTGGGTTACCTGTTGGGTATTTTTCAAGACCCCTTTTCTCAGCATTGTAAATGTAGTGAGAGTGTTCAGGTTCATCAGGAGTTTCATTGAAATGAACTTCAATATCTGTTATTGAATCATTGGCATCATATTTTCTATCACCTGAATAGGATGCAATAATATCATAGTCCCCTTTGGTTAATCCTGGAACAGTAAATATTGCCTTACCATTCTTAACTTCCTGGGTGTATGTTTTGCCGTTGACTGTGATTGTTACAGTACCTGTTGCATCTTCAGGGACATTTACAACTACAGTTGCATCTTCACCCTGGTAGATATCATCAGCATCAGCAGATATAGGTGCATTGACTTTTGATACCTTGAATGAAACTGTGGTTGTGCTAGGCAAGTATTTGCCATCACCCTCATAGGTTATTTTTGCAGTGTATTTTCCGCTTGCAAGTTCAGGTATGATGATTTTAGCCTTACCGTTTTCAACAGTTCCATAATAACCGACACCATCAATGTCTACAAGTACACGACCAGTTGCATCCTTAGGCACAGTTGCAGTTATTATTTCATCTTTTCCAACATTGATGTCTTTTCCAGTAGCTTTGACAGTTGAAGGGACTTTTGAAACTGTGAACTGACCGGTTGTATAATTATCCATGTAATAATCATCACCTGCGTATTTGACAGCTACAGTCTTATCTCCAAATGCAAGGCCAGTAACATTGAAAGTGGCAATACCATCTTTAACATTAGTTAGGTATTCTTTACCGTTTATCTCAATTGTTACAGTTCCTGTTGCTCCTTTAGGCAAGGTTACAGTAACAACTTCGGTTTCTCCAACCTTAATATTGTGAACATCTACACTAATTGGAGTGGAATATTTCGGAATGTCAACGCTTATTGTTGTTTTATTTGATGAATAGTCCCCATCACCTGAATATTCAACAGTAACGTCGTGTTTTCCAGGAGTTGTATCGTTAAGGTTGATTACTGCAGTACCGTTAATGACTTCAACTACATATGTGTTGTTTCCGTCACTTACAGTCACATTACCTGTTGCATCATCCGGCAAAATAACCTTAATGGTGCCGTTGCCCTGATCAATCACATCCATTTGAGTGTCCTGTTTGGATACTGCAAATATTGTTGCGTTTTCTGAAGGCAGGTATTTATTATCACCATTATATATTACCCTTACAGAGTATTCGCCTTTAGGAAGTCCACTGATTACAAGTTCTCCATTTCCACCACTGACAGCGACAATGTATTCCTTACCTTCCACATATACTGCACCTAATGCACCATTATTTAAATTGAATGTGAATTCATCAGAATTTATAATAACGGTTACATTTCCTGTAGCATCTGTTGGAACAAGTAATTGAATGTTTTCATTTTCACCAACATGTATATTTGAAACGGTTGGAATTACAAATGAAGGAAGTTTGGATACTTTAACTGTTGTTTTGTTTGAGCTGGAGAGATATTTATCATCACCGAGGTATGTTAAATTAACATTATAATTGCCTTCACCAAGGTGAGGAATCTCAACGGTTCCGATACCACCGGTTATGTTCATATAATATCCTACACCATCAATATCTATTAATACTTGGCCAGTTGCATCTGTTGGGACTTTTACGGTTACTGTAATGTTTTCACCGACATTGACATCACTTATTTCAACAATCAAGTTTGAATTTACTTTGGATACGTTGAATTGAGCTGATGTGAAGTTTCTGGCGTAGGCGCCGTCACCTTCATAAACTGCAAAGACTGATTTTTCACCAGCAGTCAGGTTTTCAACTTCAAATCTTGCCACACCATCATTAATTAAAGAAGTATGGTTTACTCCATCGATTTCAATAGTAATAGTGCCGGTTGCTCCTTTTGGAACTTCAACTGTTATTATTGACTTATCTCCAACATTAATGTTATCCACATTGATTTTGATTGGAGTAGGAACATCTGAAACAGTTATTTCAGTATGAATTGTTGCATTGGTATGGTTTCCATCACCGGAGTATATCACTTCAACATCATGAACACCAGGAGTTTCATTGTCTAAAGTTATAATTGCAGTACCGTTAACCACAGTAGCATTATATATATTGTCGCCAACTTTGACAGTTACATTACCTGTAGCGTTATCGCCAACAACCACAACTATAGTGCCGTTGCCATAATCTACAATGACCGGATCGACAGCCGCTTTACCTTCTTTTTTAGTGAAGTTTGAAATTGTGTAATTGCCGGTGTAGTTATCATCACCGGAATATTCGACAACAATAGTATGATCACCACTGCTTATATCATCAACATAAACAACAGCATTACCATTATCATCAATCCTAGTTATATATTCCTTACCACCAACATTGACAGTTACATCACCATCAGCATTATCCGGAACAGTGACTGTAACGACAACAGTACCATTTGGAAGTTCTGTGATATCCATACTCATATTTGTGTCATACTTAGGAGCAGTAACATTAGTAGTAATATTTGAACCAGTATGATTACCATCACCGGAGTAAATAACCTCAACCTCATGAGTTCCAGGAGTCACATTGTCAATAGTTACAACAGCAGTACCGTTAACCACAGTAGCATTGAACTCCTTATCGCCAACCTTAATTGTCACATTACCTGTAGCATTATCACCAACAACCACAACAACAGTACCGTTACCATAGTCAATTACACTAGGTTCTGTATCTGCTTTTGCCTTTTGCACAGTCATATTTGAAACTGCATGACCAGCAGAATAATTTCCATCTCCAAGATATTCAACAGCAATAGTATGGTCACCATCAGATACATTCTTAGCAGTTACAACAGCTTTTCCATCATCAATCTCAGCAGTGTAATCTTTACCACCAACACTGACTGTGACATTGCCAGTAGCACCTTTAGGAACTTCAACAGTGATTACAATATCTTCGCCTTCCTTAGCCTCACTAACAGTCACATTAATTGGAGTATCATACTTAGGAGCAGTAATATTAGCTTTTACAGTAGCATTAGTATGATTACCGTCACCAGAGTAAATAACCTCAACCTCATGATCTCCCGGAGTCACATTAGTAATATTAACAACAGCAGCACCATTAACCACAGTGGCATTAAACTCTTTATCTCCAACCTTAACAGTCACATTACCGGTAGCATT
>NZ_CAJOJM010000071.1:0-5139 GCF_905234905.1 Methanobrevibacter sp. UBA188
CTTTTTTTTAGGGTGGCTGCCAAAATTAAATTTTGGTTGACTTGTTGATTTTTTTTAAAATATTGTTACATCGAGTTTCAATTGGTTTTTAATTGATGTACTTTCGCAGAAATCTTCTAAATCTTCGGTTTTATTTTCTATTTCTTGTTTTATATTGTGTAATCGTATTAAATTGTATGCTAATGCGTCTAAGTTTATTCTTTCTTCTGTCTTTATCATTCCGGTGACTACTTCTTTTTCTATTTGGAATTGTTCTTTGAATATTCCAAATGGTCCTTCAACACTTGATCTTTTGGCATATTCGTCTTTATATTCTTGTTTTTCCATTTTGTGGTTCATTGCTTTTTGCATTTCTGAACCGTATTCTGTGATGGTTTTGTGTGTTTGTGAGGATGAACAGCATTTATTTCTTGCTTTACAGTTTTTACAAGCTTCATAATTATTGTAAAGTCTTTTTATTTTATCTGGTTTTTCTGGGTCTTTGTGTGGTTCATAGTATTTCGCAAAAAAGTACATGTATTGATTTTTTGGGCATTTAAATGCATCTAATTCATAATCATATTCAAAATGGTCTTTATGATAGGGATTTGGGCTTAATTTTCCTATTTTTTCTTTGCTTTGCTTTCTGTTTGGTATTAATCCATCTATTTTTTTATCTGCCAAGTAAGATAGTGATATTTGGTTTAAGTAGATTGTATCTGCACTTATATATTTTGGTTTGGTGTTAATGTTTTTTATTGCTCTTTCTGCGATGTTTGGTAGTTCGTAATGGTCTGTAGGATTTTGTGTGACGTTTATTGCGCAGATTAATTTGGTATCGTAATCGACTGCAGATTGGATATTATAGGCAACCATGAAGTTTCCTTTCTTTCCTTTCATAAATCTTGCTTCAATATCGTTTACTGGTATTCTATCTTGTCCTGTGAATGTGAATTGTGTTTCTATTCCATATAATAGTTCTAATTTATCTTCATCATCCATGTCTTTCTTTTCGAGTAATCTTTGAGCTGGTTTATGGAGTTTTTCAAAGGATTTGGAGTCTATTGGCCGTCCTTCGTAGTAATCGACCAATATTTGTGTTTCTTTTTTTGTTATGGTGTTGTTGTTGGAATTGTATGCTTTTTTGATGGTTCCATCAATAGCAACGTGATTAAATTCCGTGAATCCTTCATCAAAGGCTTTTTTTAAGGTCATTTTCAATAATACTTCGAAATAATGGCCATATTCTCTTCGATATCGTTGAATTGATCTTTCAGAAGGTCGAATATCATCGCAAACATATTTAAATATGTCATGGTATCGTGCCATGTCTGCAATAATGGATGTTCGGTCAATATGTTGTATTTTAGCATAAATAAGTAGTTTTAACATTGAATCTACTGGAAGGGAGTCTCTTCCTTTCTTTTTCTTGGGTTCTTTGATATTCAAAAGTGGAAAAACTTCTTCAACAAATTCCACGACAAAACGAGAAATATGATTAGTTGGAACATTCCAATCAAGTGTCCTAATTCCCAATTTTGTCTGATTCTTATTTAACTTTCTTTTAACCATAAAAAACAACACCAAATCTACTTATACTTAATATAAAATATATACAATCAAGTATATAAACTTAACTATCTAAAAATCAATTAAAACAAAAAATAAAAACAATATGAAATTCAATGATGATTTAAAAAATAAATAAAGTATTAAAATTAAAATAAATAAAAATTTGAAAGAATATAGTAAAAATAATAAAAATTAGGCTAAAAAATTTTTTGACGAAAAATCAAAAATCAATTTTGGCGGACACCCTCCAATATTCCAATAATTTCCTTTCTATTTTAATTAGGTAATGTTTGATAGTTTAATGTTAATTAAATAATATTAAATAATATGTTTAAATCAAAATAAATTATGTGATTAATATTAAAACAAACAACTAATTAGTATCTATCTAATATTATCAAGTTTTCTACAAATAATTATAGGAAATTATTTATAGAAATGCTAGATAACTTATTAATATGGATAAAAAATCTGCTATTTTCATCATAGTTAGTTTTCTGATTTTGATAGTAATGTTCCATTTCATTGGAATTGAAAATATCATAGATGCTTTAAAAACCGCTAACTTGGGTTTAATAGCTCTAGCTATTGGTATACAGATATTCACTTATTTTTTATACACTTTGCGTTGGAAACTGGTCAATGATTCTGTAAATATCAAGACCAGCTTCAGAAGTCTGCTTCCTATGATGATGGTTGGGCTTGCAGTCAACAACATTACTCCTTCAGGTCGTGGTGGAGGAGAGCCTGTCAGGGCATATATCTTATCTAGGGATGCGGGTTATGACTTAAAGGACACCTTTGCAGGCGTTGTGGCAGATAGGGTTTTGGATACATTCCCGTTCATTGTTCTTGCAGCGATAACCATTGTTGCAATGCTTTTGTACTTTGAGATTCCAACATGGCTGGTTGTCGTATTGGTATTGTCCGTAATCGGAATTCTTGTGGTTTTGGGAATTCTTGTTTATCTATGCATAAATCCGGGTTTTGGAAGCCGTCTTGAGAAATTCATTTTCAGAATCGTCAACAGATTCTATAAGAAAAGTTCTGAGGATTTGGAAAAAAGCATTCATGACAATATCTTCGGTTTTCAAAAAACCATGTCCATGCTGATTTTAAACAAGAGGCTTTTGTATTATACAATTCCTTTGTCCTTTGTAATTTGGATTTTTGAAATCCTGAGGGTTTATATAGTATTTCTTGCATTCGGTGCTTCTTTGAACGTGATTGTCATAGGTGAAGTATTCATTATTGCCTCTCTTGTCGGTATGATTCCACTTCTTCCGGGGGGTCTTGGGGCTGTTGACGGTATTATGATTGGTTTTTACTCAAAAGCAGGAATTTCACTTTCACTTGCAGGGCCGGTAACATTGATTGAAAGGCTGATTTCATTCTGGATGGCTACAATCATAGGTCTGGTGATTCTTCCTTATTACGGTTCATCTGTTTTGGAAAAGATATCTGTCGGTTCATCAGCCGAACAGCTTGATAAGTCCACAAGTGACAAGGATTAATTTTTTCATAATTCCAGTATTATATTTTGGACATTTATAAAATTTATATTATTTGTCCTTATTTTATTCGGTATTTTTATATTTTTCTTAATAATTTTCATTTTTTCTTTAATCTAAACATATTTAACCTTTTAACTACAAAATTATTTAGTATAAATTATGGGAAAATGGAAATTATGGCAGATAAAAATGAATGGGGCAGCAACCTTTCATTCATCCTTGCAATGATTGGTTCTGCCGTCGGACTTGGAAACATTTGGAGATATCCGTATGTATTGTACTCTAATGGTGGGGGAGCATTCTACATCCCTTATATTGTGGCAATTCTTTTGATGGGAATTCCATTTTTGATTTTGGAGTATGGTGTCGGATATAATTTTAAGTCTTCCTTTCCAAAGGCAATCAGGAAGATTCACTCCAATTGGGAATACTTGGGCTGGCTTTTGCCGGTTGCTGTTTTTATGATTATGGTTTATTACTCAGCTATTCTCGGCTGGGATGGAATTTACATGATTTTGAGTTTCACCAAAGGGTGGGGTGCAAACCCGGACACTTTCTTTGCAAACACCCTTCTTCAATCCTCAGAATCAATGGCTGGTTTGACACATTTCATTCCAATCATTGCTGTTGCAATGCTTGTCGGTTGGGTAATCATTTGGTTTATATCTCACAGAGATTTGGAAGAGGGTTTAGGTAAGGTTTCAAAGATTTTGGTGCCTGCACTGTTTTTAATTATGGTTATTATCGTTGGAGTATCTCTGACTTTGCCGGGAGCTTCAATAGGTCTTGCGGAACTCTTCAACCCCGATTGGTCTCTTTTGACACACTTTGAAATATGGATGGCTGCATTCGGTCAGATTGTATTTTCATTAAGCCTTGGAATGTCAATAGCATTTACATATGCAAGCTATACAAGCGATGACGCTGATTTGATTACAAATACAATTTCAATCGCCCTTGCAAATTCACTTTTTGAAAACTTCGCTGCATTGGGGGTTTTCTCAATTTTAGGATACATGTCACTTCAGTCAGGAACTGCCGTGGCTGACCTTGTAACTCAGGGAACCGGTCTTGTATTTGTAGTGTATCCTACAGTATTTAATGTATTGGGTCAGTGGGCTTACGTTTTAGGACCATTGTTCTTTTTGACAGTTTATCTTGCAGGACTGACAAGCATATTGTCAACAATCGAACCGTTGTCATTTTCCATTCAAAACAAGTTTGGCCTTACAAGGTCCAGGACAATGACAATACTGGTAATAGTTGGAGCTGCAATGTCCATGATTTACGCTACCGCTTACGGTGGGGAACTGCTTGGGTTTGTAGATACATTCATCAATCAGATTGCATTGCTCTTTGGTGTGGTCTTGGAGTGCATAATATTTGCATGGATATTCAAAGCTGAAAGGCTCATTGATTTTCTCAATTCAAGGTCTAAAACAATCAAACTGGGCAAATGGTGGCTGGTAATTGTTAAGTATATCCTTCCGGTTTTCATTTCAATCATCTGGATTGGAGGGCTCATTGATGTTATCAATGCCGGAACTATAGACCAGCTGAACTTTACAATTGTTACCGCTTTGTTGCTTTTAATTTCAACAGGCATTTTCACTATTTTGCCTTCTAAAAATCCGGAGTGGGATGATACTGAAGAAAGAGTATAGATTATAGTTAACTCTATAATCTTTTTTTTTTTTAATTTAATTCATTTAATAGTTCTAATATTCTTTTAGATAATTTTTCAGAGTCATTAATCATTTGGGATAATGGTTTGCTTATAAGTTTATCATAATCCACTTGATTTCTCATTTTTCTTAGTTTATTTAAGTTTTTAGAAATTATTTTACCTTTATTTCCTTTTTTAAATTTTGCATGATGTTTGAATATTTTTGATGTTTCCCCATGAGCATCAACACTTTTTGAAGTCATGATTTTTTTGGATTTTTCATTTAAGTATGTTTTGTTTTCATTAATAAAGTCTCGTGATGTACAAAATGACCCATAATAAAACCTACTAACTCCTGTTCTTTGTTTTGCAGGATTATTATCATCAATATATTCAACTGCAAGATTT
>NZ_CAJOJM010000072.1:0-5640 GCF_905234905.1 Methanobrevibacter sp. UBA188
TTTGAAATGATTGGCATAATTTTTAATCAAATCTTCATCTTTCAGGATGCTTGCAAGCATTCTTGCAGGATATTTTGTTGCCATATCTCCGCCGGGCATTAGCTGGCTTTCAAGATGTCCCAATCTTTCAAAATCTTTAATGTCGGTATAAAGGATTTCTCCACCCCAGCTACTTCCGTCACTACCATAACCCACTCCATCAGCTGCAATAACAATCATTTCATCAATTGAGCTGTCATTGGCAAGAGCAATGGCATGTGCATGATGGTGCTGTATAGGAATTACCTCTGCACCATACTCCTCAGCCAATTGATGGGCTAGGCGTGTTGTAAAAAAATGGGGGTGCATATCGCATGCAATTGCATCAAATTCATTGATTTTAGTAATCCTCTGCATGTTTTCAATTGCTTCCTTTAAAAATTCCAATGTTTTTGGTTTGTTTGTATTTCCGATATGCTGTGAAGGATATACGATGTCATCTTTGGCAATGGAGAATGTAACATCAAGTTCCGGACCTAAAGCCAGAACATTCAAATCATTGACTTCATAATTGATTTTGTATGGCTCCGGTGTATATCCTCTTGAACGTCTGATGAATGACAGTTCATTGTTTCTGAATCTGATAACGGAATCATCGCATCTATTTAATATCTTACGATTATGGATTAGGTAACTCCATTTATGATGTCTTCATTTTTAATCATCATTGGCTCTCCAGGAGTATTTGCTGAAGTCATGACATATGTGTCGATGTCACTTTCATCAAAAAGTAAATAATGCATTGGGGAGTAGGGAAGCATCACTCCGATATTGTGAAGGCCTGGAGAGAGGGATTCCGGAAATGGATAATTGTCATTTTTCTTTAAAATCACAATTGGCCTTTTATTTGATGTAATTGTTTTTATTTCCTTTTCGGATAGGTGAGCATAATTTTGGACTGATTTTAAATCCTTGCTCATAACTGCAAAGGCCTGATTTGGTCTGTTTAAACGTTTTCTAAGCTCTTTGATTGCATCGTCGTTATATGCATCGACAACTAAATGTGTTCCTCCGATTCCTTTGATGGCTAATATTCTGCCTTCTTTCAGGATGTCTGCTCCTTTTTTAATGGGATTTTCACAATTTATTTTATTTGAACCATCATAAAATGCCATTTGAGGTCCGCATTCACTGCAGCAAATGGCTTCTCCATGATATCTCCTGTTAAGTGGCTCCCTATATTCCACAAGACAGTCATCACATAGTGGAAATTCATCCATTGAAGTTCTCACTCGATCATAGGGAACGCTTTCAATAACTGTAAATCGGGGTCCGCAATCAGTACATGCATTAAACGGATATTTATATCGTCTGTCTTTTGGATTTCTAATTTCTTCAAGGCATTTGTCACAAATTGCAATGTCTGGAGGTATTACGCTTACTCCTGAATATGCATCTCCACTTTCAATGATTTCAAAATCAGGATAATTCTTGCTTTCAATATCTTCAATTATCATGGAGTCAATTTTGGCGATTGGCGGCAGCTCATTGGGAAGTCTTTCAATGAATGATTCAGTGTTTTTTCCTTCAATTATGATTTCAACGACATTTCCAAGGTTTCTGACGTATCCTTTAAGATTCAAATCGGTTGCTAGTCTATATACATATGGTCTGAATCCTACGCCTTGGACTATTCCTTGTGTCAAAACCTTTTGAGCTTTCATAAATATATTATTTAAGTTAAATTTTATATAAAATTTTATCCTAAGTAATACTATGAAAGATATTCTTGAAAGATTGGTTAGTGGAGAACTTACTGTTGAAGAAGCTGAAAATCTTCTAAAGGCCGATGCAATTTTGGAATTTGATGATGTTGCTAAATTTGATATAAAAAGGAATAATCGTACAGGTTTTCCCGAAGCAATCTTTGCTGAAAGTAAGGATTATGATGATTTGATTTTAATTATTAGGCAATACCTTGAAAACAGTGATGATGATTTGATTATAACAAAATTGTCTCTTGAAAGATATGAAAATATTTTAAATGATTTGGGAAATGATTCCTTTATTTTTGATTACAACAGAAGGGCCAAAATTTTAGTTATTAGAAAACAAATTGCTAAAAAAGACCCTGTTGCAAAAATAGGCATTATTACTGCAGGAACTTCAGACATTAACATTGCTGAAGAGGCAAGAGTGATTGTTGAGGAAGGGGGATGTGAAGCCATCACTTCTTATGATATTGGTGTTGCCGGAATCCACAGGCTGTTTCCGCAGATTGCCCATATGGTTAAGGAAGGTGTTCGTGCATTCATTGTTTGCGCTGGGATGGAGGGGGCGTTGCCTTCTGTTGTTGCAGGTTTAGTTGACGTTCCCGTTATCGGTGTTCCGACTTCCATTGGTTATGGTGTGGGTGAAGGTGGAAGAGTTGCACTTGATGCGATGCTTCAGTCATGCGCTCCTGGAATTGCTGTTGTAAATATTGATAATGGTTTTGGAGCGGGTGTTTTCGCTCTCAGTATTGTAAACACTGATTAATGCATTACTTAACATTCATGATGATTTAAAGTTGCTAATTGGTTGATTTTGAATGATATTTTAAAGATGGATGAGCATTTTGGTTTTAAAGAATATGAAAATATTGAATATCGAAAATTTTCAAGGGACAGATACGGACTTAATCCTTTAAAGGGATTTCCTTTATTGCTTCATGAACTCGTTTGCAATTGTTCTTATCGTTAAATAGGAAAAAATTATCAATTCGTTTGGAATATTTTTGTTTAATTTTGCAGTCATTTTCAATATATTCAATTATCAAATCAACAAGTTCATCTTCATTTTTGCATACCTCTCCCATCCCCATACTTTCATAGTCAAAAAAGCTTCTTTCAGTATCAAAATGATAATCATTACCATATTGATAATAAATCACAGGTTTATATAAATATGCAAAATCAAAAGCTACTGAAGAATAATCGGTTATCAGCAATGACCCATTATTAAATAATGTCTGAAACTTAGTTTTTTCATAATCTATTTTAACATAATCGTTTTCATCAAATAACTCTATAAAATTGTAAACATTTGGATGGGGCCTAAATATGATTTCGTAATTATGCTCTTTGGCTTTTTCAATTAATTTTTCATTGTTTATTAAACTGTTGAATCGTTTAAAATATTCTGTTTCAGCAATATATTCATTTGATTTTCTAGTGAGGTATCTTCTCCAAGAGGGCATAATGATTATTTCATGTTTGTCCTCTACATTTTTAAGGTTGTCATATCTGGGCAAGCCTTTTAGTTGAATGACTTTTTTTCCATAATTGTAAGGGTATTTAAAAGTTGAATCATATTCCTTTTTTGAACTGACCAAAAAGAAAGACAAATTCATGTTTTTTCTATTTAACCAATCTGAAATATCATCCTTAAGGATCCCATGTTGTAGAAATATATTGTTTGATTTTAAAAGACCTGCAAAGAATGGATAACCTCCCCAAAAGGGATAAATTATTTCATTGTCCGGGTGGGAAGATATTATGTTTTCAACATATAATCCTAAAAGTCTATGTTTAAATGATTTATATGGCAGAACTTTACCTATTTTTTTAATTTCATCAAAATCTTCATTGTTTGCATCTATGATGAAGTATTTATCAATGTCTTCATTTTGTTTGACGGAATATTTGAAAAGATGCAATCCATTGTCATCAGGCTCATCTGGGCGATCCATATAAAACCATATTCTTTTATTTTTTAAAAACGGATAGCTTAGCATATAAGCCATTCTAAATGGCAATGCTTTTAAAAAGCCCGATTCATGACGTCTTATCATGTTTATTTGGGTGCTTAATTCTTGCTTTATCCAGTTTAATGTTGTTTTTCTTTTTACTATTATTCTATTTTCTTTTAAGATACTGATGTAGTGTTTTGTTTTACCATATCCAATGGATTTTGAAAAGTTACATGGTCTTGAAAAATCAATTTTTAATCGTACATTTTCTGTTTCCCATCTAATTTCATATTTTTTACTTTCTGATAATGGTATTGTTGCTTCAATTGAATAATCTGAAGCATATTTATGTCCTAAACTGTATTTATCATATTGTGGGAATTTTTTTATGGTTGTATTTATTTTTTCTCCGTTAACTATGATATCTAGCTTTATATCTGTAAGCATTGTCAAGCTGGCCAATATGTTCAGCTTGTTATTGATTATGTCGTAAATATCAATAAACACAGTATTCAAATTTAGTTTTTCAATTAAATCTTTTGGAATTTGGTCATATTTTAATTTGAATAAAAAGATTTTAGTGTCATTTTCAATTAAAAGGTTATTCAAAATTATATTATCATCAATACTTTCAACGAAAGGTTTTAATCTGGTTAAATCTAGTTCTTCTTTAGAATATTCTATGGCTGAAAGCCATTTAAGTTGATTTAATAGTTCATATTGAACAAATTTTGGAATTTCTTGAAAATTGCTTTCGCTTTTTTTGATAATTGTATTGAGATTATTATCTATGAATTTTAAATATTCATTATTATTTAGGGCAATTTCTTCTGTTGGAAGTATTTTTTCTTCAATATTTTCAATAAAAAAACTTCCTTGTTTGCAAATTCCTAATTTTGGACTGTCTAATGATATTTCATTTAAAAAAGCAAGGTGGTGGTTATATTCATCCAAGTATCGAATGTCTTTTATGGCTTCTTTTTTGATAATTGTTGAAGGTCCTAGCAACTGGACAAATTCAGAATTTTTATTCAAATCAAATATTCCATTTTCATTAATAGAGTAATCTAGATATCTTTCTTTTCTTCCATTTTTATAGTAATAAATTGGTATGGTTATTAAATCCACATCTTTATCATTTTCAATTAGCTTTAAAGTATCTTCTAATGTATTTTCTGAAATATAATCATTTGCATGTAAAATAATAATATATTCTCCGTTAGCATTTTCAAGTCCGATATTTGCTGCTGTTGGAGAATTTGATTCGATATATTTTATATTTTTATCATCGTCTTCATTGAAAATATTTTTTATATAGTTTGCTTTGTTGTCAATGACAATGATTTCAATATTTTCCCTAAAATTTAATGTTTGATTAGTAAATGAGTTGAGAGTTTTTTTAAGTTCATTAACTGAATTGCTTCCCAGCACTATTGCAGTAAATTTAAATTCACTCAACTTCATTCCTCTTTAATCTTGTGATTGCTTGTAATCTGGGCGTAATGTATATAATATACAGTCCAAATCTTGTGTTGTGGTATTGAGATCGTCGTATCCTGACATAAATATTATATATGTGTGCTTATATTGATAAAAAGATGAAACGACAATTGTGTCATTTTCACCTGTTAATATTGTTTGAGTAATGTTTACATCATCCATCTCAAATGTTTTATTTGTGGTATTCTTAAAGTCTTGTTCTTCAAGAAGGGTTGCTGTATAATTGGAATGCATTTTTTTTACAGTATTTCCTTTACCCAAGTCATAAATTTGTATTTTTTCATTATTGTTTTTGTTATATAACTCTAAAACATTGTTACCTGTGTCTTCAACAGAAAATCCGTCAGGTATTGTAATGGTAGTTTTACTGAAAGTTGTAATCGCACTACCTACTGTCATTGAATTATCTATTATCATATACATTGAACCTA
>NZ_CAJOJM010000073.1:0-4993 GCF_905234905.1 Methanobrevibacter sp. UBA188
TAACTGATGAAAAAATGAACCTCTGGAACAGGGGGGATAGCACGGTAATCCTACTCTCGTGGGAGAGTATCAGCCCGTGAAGTAAGAATCCTCGACTTCTCCAAAGTCGAGGTAGTTCAATTGTTTTAGTATTTATATCATAAAATACATAAATTATATACATAATATAATTTAGGTGAAAGTTAATGAAAATTGATACTCATGTCTTATTTCTTATTGTAATCGTTGGTATCATTTCCGTAGGTTTGGTCGGTGCAAATGTTTTAAGCAACGATCACTCAATGAAACAAGAAGTATTTGATGGTATTAAGATTTCAGTGCCTTCAGATTCTAATTTTGTTAAAACCGGGGATGGTGTGTATAAGGACAGTAAATATGGTGTCACTATTCACACATTCAAAAACAATGATTCAATGATTAATTATTTGAAAAATACTAAAAATTCGAAAATCGTACCTGTTGAAAATCAACCTCCGCAATCAGTCGCATTTAAAAAAGGCGACACAATAAACATATTGGTAACTAATGGTCAGGAAGGAGTTTCAGTCAGTTCTAAAGATGGTGGACTTACTACTCAAATAGCAAACAATATTGTATTTAGTGATAATCACAAATCTCAAAAACCTGTTCCTGTTTTAAATGTTGCTCCTCCAACTATGACTAAAGAAAAGGATTTCAATTTAATAATGCTTCTTATAGCTAATGTGGATACTAAATTTTTCAATATAAATCTTTTCCAAGCTAATCTTCCAATTATAATTGGTCATTATAATGAAGTCCATATGAATGATATTGGATTTGTATTTGAAAATCCTAATGCTCCAAATGTTGACTCTTTAAATGATTCTGCAAGTGACGGAATTGACCATTCTAATGTTGATGATGTGATAATTACTGATAATGACAATGCAACTTCATCTGCTGGCGGTAAAAATACTACTTCATCCGGTGATGATTTGGCTAATGAAGTATCTACAAAATTGATGAATGACAGTTCTTCTTCCAACAATGCTCCAAGTTCATCCCAAAGTAGTCCTGCTAGTTCAAGCTCTGCATCTTCAAGTCCTAGCCAACCTGCTTCTTCAGGTTCATCAAGCGGTGGTGCAGTAGCTAGTCCTAGTTCAAGTCCGTCAAGTCCATCTTCTAGCCCATCCTCAAGTTCATCCAGCAATACTCCTAAATATTCCTATGATGACTGTAAACAGCTTGTGGAACAGTACTTAATAAATTTAAAGGGCTATGAGATTGACAACCATGACCAATCCGGTGACAGTTATGTCTTCTATATTGTGGACAGTACTCATAATGATAAAAGTATGGGTGTAATCACTGTAGATGCTAAAACCGGTCAAATAGATGATTCTCAATTCAATAAATAATAATTTTTTATTATTTTTTCTTTTTTTATTTTTTACAAATAGAATTATAAGTTATAACTCATTTTTTTAATTCAAAATATTTTTTTCAGCTACTTTTTTTCCTATTTCACATATGTTTATTAAACATTAAAACTAAACTAAAATTATAATGAAAATTTATCATTATTATTGATTTTTTTAAAACCGCGAGGTGAATAATTTGCAAGGTTTATTAAAAGATTGGAGAAGAACTAATTACGCTAATGAATGCACTTCCGAAATTGCAGGCAGTGACATTACCGTCATGGGTTGGGTACATGAAATCCGTGACTTTGGTGGTATCATGTTTGTAATTCTACGTGATGTAACTGGTAGAGTTCAAATTACAGCTCCAAGTAAAAAAGTAGAAGCAGAAATATTAGAAGAATTAAGAAATTTAAGAAAAGAATCAGTTGTAGCTATTAAAGGTATGGCTCAAGAAGCTCCTAAAGCTCCAAACGGCGTTGAAATTTTACCAAAAGAAGTTAAAATTTTAAACTTAGCTAACCAGCCTTTACCAATGGATCCAACTGAAAAAGTTAAAGCTGGAATTGATACAAGATTGGATTCAAGATTCTTGGATATCAGAAAAGAAAATGTTTCAGCAATTTTCAAAATTAAAGGTCAAATGTTCCATACTATCAGAGATTTCTTCTATGATAATGGATTTTATGAAATTAACACTCCTAAACTTGTAGCTTCAGCTACTGAAGGAGGAACTGAATTATTCCCAATTACTTACTTTGAAAAAGAGGCTTTCCTTGGCCAATCTCCACAATTATACAAACAAATGATGATGGCTAGTGGAATGGATAAGGTATTCGAAATAGGTCAAATCTTCAGGGCTGAAGAGCACGATACATTAAGACACTTGAACGAAGCTGTTTCCATTGATGCAGAAGCATCATTTGCTGACGATGAAGATGTAATGAAAATCTTAAACGACATGATTATTCAGGTATTGAAAGATGTCAATGAAAACTGTGCTGATGAATTGGACATTTTAGGCCATGAACTTGAAGTGCCTTCTGGTGATTTCCCTGTTGTGACCTATGATGAAGCACTTGATATCGTAAACTCCAAAGATGTTGAAATGGAATGGGGAGAAGACTTGTCTCGTGAAGCTGAAAAGGCATTAGGTGACACAATGGGTGGATTCTACTTCCTGACCAGATGGCCAAGTGAAATCAAACCGTTCTATGTCATGCCTGTAGACGGCGATGAAAAATACTCTCATGCCTTTGATTTAATGTACAACAACTTAGAGTTATCTTCTGGTGCTACTCGTGTTCACCAATACGATTTACTCGTAAAACAAATAGAAGAAAGAGGATTAAACCCTGCTGGATTTGGAAGCTATCTTAAAGCATTTGAATATGGTATGCCTCCTCATGCAGGTTGGGGTGTAGGTGCCGACAGGTTAACCATGGTATTAACCGGCTCTGAAAACATCCGTGAATGTGTACTCTTCCCAAGAGACAGACACAGATTAACCCCTTAAATTTTCTTTTTTTGATTAAAATGAAAGAATATGATATAGCTGTTATTGGTGGAGGACCTGCTGGAATGATGGCTGCAATTGCGGCCAGTCAAAATTCCTCCAGCGTAGTATTGCTTGAAAAGAATCCGTCCCTGGGTCGCAAGCTCCTGCTGACCGGTGGCGGAAGATGCAATATCACCAACAACAAGCCAATAAAACAGTTGTTGAATTCTTTTAACAATAAAAATTTCCTTAAACACTCTTTTTATACATTTACAAATGAAGATTTGTTTTCTCTTTTTGATTTTGAATTTATCCAGGAGGATAACAACCGTGTTTTTCCAAAAAGCGAAAAGTCAAGTGATGTCTTGGACGGTCTCATTAAAAAGTTGGATAATGTAGTTATAAGTTATAACTTTGAAGTAAAAACGATAACTGAAGACTTTATTATTAATGATGAGATAAAAGCAGATAAGATTATAATCGCTACCGGCGGTGTAACCTATCCGCAGACCGGTTGCAATATAAAAAATTACTCTTTGACTTCACAGCCATTGACTGACATCAAATATGGGCTTTCACCGTTAATTACCGAAAAGGATTTGTCAGACATTGCCGGCATAACTCTAAATGATGTTGTTATAAGTTATAAGAAAAGCAGGGTAAGGGGAAATGTACTCTTTTCACATGTCGGTTTGACTGGTCCGGGAATTATAAACTTAAGCAATGAGATATCTGAAGGTATAAGTTATAACCTGTTGGAGAATGACCCTGAAGTGGATTTGGAGATAGCTATTGATTTATGCCCAGAATATGGTCGTGAAGAGCTTTTTAAGAGATTCACATCAGATTTCCAGTCCAAGGGAAAGACAATGCTTAAGAATTATCTGAAATTGTTTTTGACAAACAGTTTCATCGACTTCTTTTTAGGTGAAATTGATTTGGATGGTGAAGTTCAATTATCCAGAATCAACAAGAAAAGCAAAAACAGATTGGTTGAAAACCTGAAAAGATTCACTTTTAAAATCATTGGTTTCAACGATAATCTGG
This sequence comes from Methanobrevibacter sp. UBA188, assembly GCF_905234905.1. NCBI lineage: Archaea > Methanobacteriati > Methanobacteriota > Methanobacteria > Methanobacteriales > Methanobacteriaceae > Methanobrevibacter > Methanobrevibacter sp. UBA188. Next base: position 3,928 of record NZ_CAJOJM010000073.1, read on the forward strand.
CTAAAGTGACTGTCGGTGGTGTTGATTTAAAGTATGTCAATCCGAAAACGATGGAATCAACATTGACACCTGGTCTTTATTTTGCAGGTGAGGTTTTGGATGTTCACGGTCCGACCGGTGGCTATAATCTGAAAATTGCCTTTTCGACAGGTTATCTGGCAGGTTTGTCAGCTAGTGAAAAATAATTGATGTACTATTATTTTTAGACATTAACGATTTCTATTTTCAATTTTCAAGATAATTTCACTTCTCGATATATATCCCAATTTTCAATTGACATCAAAAGTTACAATGCTCACTGTTAATGTCTAATATGGTTGATATTATCATATGTTGCATATTAAACTAGTTAAATAATTCATCATGTTTTGCTTTTAATCATTACCTACATCACTTGGTTTTCTCTTTTTCCGCATATCATTTCCAAATTTTCAAGGCAATTTTACATTGTTAAAGCATTATTGCAGTATATTTTTAAAAAATAAAGGTTTATATGGATTTATTTTTATAATTATCTAAATGATGCAAGAATACCCTGACCTCTTCAAGGTCGTGGATGAATTGCACTATTGGGTGTGCTATTTTTTTATTTATTTTTTTATTTTGTGTTTTTTGGGGGCTGTTTTAGGTCGTGAATTTTTGTTCAGTATACTTTTTTTTATGGATTTTTAATAATTGCTTTGAGTATGAAAAATTGTTTTGGGTTTGAAAAATTGCTCTGAGTTCGTTATTCGAATACTTTTCAAATGCTCTCTCTCATTTTTTATATAGGAGTAATTATAAATGAGATATTATTCAATTAAATGTAATTTTAATTGTTGTTTTAAAAAAGAGTAAATGTTTTTTCATTTTTTTTAGAAATGAATAAAAATAGTATTATAAGATGGACTGGAGGAAATGTGATTTATGGGCGAATATATTAGAGGTGTGGTTGTTAAACTTCATGTAACTCCCGAACAAGAAGTCATGTTTAAACAAAACTATGGTTGTACTCGTAAAACCCATAATGAACTTTTAAATAAATATAAAGCCAAATATGGTGATTCTAATAAAATTCCAACTAAAA
>NZ_CAJOJM010000074.1:0-6138 GCF_905234905.1 Methanobrevibacter sp. UBA188
AATATTTGTATAAAGTTGATTGAAAAATATGCATAAGTGGTAGAACTTTTTCGTGAGTTTCAATGAAACAATGTTCTCTAACCTTTTTTACAACATCATCATCTTTAACATCACCAATCAACAAAGGAGAATCAAGATTGTGCAACTTTTTGTTCCTTTTGACTAGCTTCATGTTGCTGTTGGCGTAACACACTTTAAATTATCTACTACTTTTTAGTGAATTTTGTTTCCACATTTAACAAACAAATATAACTTGTCAAATGCCTTACAAAAATTGGACATACAAACCATTAACCTATATAAAAATCTTAACTGTTATGAGATACTCATCAATTTTTCAATTATCCTAAGATTTTTTAATCTTATAATATAATAGATATAAAAAGTGTTTAAAAATAACTGATTTTGTAAAAACATTGTTTTGACAAGTTTCTACACATTTTGAGCAATGCCTGCACTTTTCAATATCCATCAGAATATAATCATCAAATGTTTGAATCAGATTAAAATCACATGCCTTTGCACATTCCCCACAACCAATACAATTTTTCCATACATTATACATACAAATCAAAATTATATTATGCTTAATATTATGTCGAATACCCCCATCATTTGAAGGCCAATATATGATATTACGATTACCTGCAGCGCTTTTAATTTTGTAGGATTGATTTTTTTAGATAGGTTAGCAGCATATCCAGATACAATAATGCTGGTTATTGTTAAAAATACGAATTGAAGCAAGTTGACATAACCTAATGAAAAATCCGGCAATCCTTGAACACCCCAACCTAAAACAATATAACAGATTACCCCTGCAAGTGTGGTTGCGATGCTTAATGCTGAAGTTGTTCCGATAGTATTTGTTATTGGATATCTCAAGTATGCCACGAAAATCGGTATGATAAATGCTCCTCCTGCGGGACCTATCAATCCGCTTGCAAGACCACATGCAAATGCAATAGAGTAAAATAATCCTGCATCAGTTTTAATATTATCTAAAGAGGTAGGAGATTTTATTAAAACTAAAAATACTGTTGATACTATACATATTACACCAAACAAAATCTTTAAAACCTCAACATCTATGTATTGAGATATGACTGCACCCAGAATGGCACCTACAAAACCAAAGACCATCATTGGTTTTAGGTGCTGTTTTACTATTAGATTGTTTTGTTTGTGCTTTCGTGTACTGTTTATCATCGTGACACAGATAACTGCAAGACCTGTTGCAAAGGTAACCGTTAGGGACGTTTTAGGATCACATCCAATTGAGGTTAAAAGATAATATTGGATTGGAGTGATTCATGAAACCTGCAAAGCAACCTCCAATCAACAGCAAAACAACATAAAAAAGCAAATCCATTATTGCACCATGCGCCCTATTGAAATTTAAATCTTAATCAAATCTTTAAATTTTTGCACAGATTTCCTTAATTTCACCTTCTACTTCCTCAAGGTTAATTTCTTTTTGGGAAAGGTTGCTTTGAGCTATGTGTGAATTATATTCAAGTTCCCCAACGACAGATATGTCATCATCCAATTGTTCCAATACCAAATCTTTAGTATTTTCATCAATTTTATTCAATATTACCATATATTCTTTGGATGCCTCTTTTGATAATGATCCTATTTTATTTGCCAACAATATTGCATCGCTTGACGGGTCAACTATTGAAATGAGTTTGTCTGCAGACTCAATTACTCCTCTTCCAATGTGTTCTATTCCCGCTGAGGTGTCGACCAATATTACTTCATTGTCTTGTAATTCAATGTGATTTAGGAAGTCTCTTGTAAGATTTCCCATCGGACAGGCACAGCCTTCATCAGGGTCGTTGATTTTTCCGGATTCAATGAATCCTATATTTCCGTTCCATGTCACATAATCGGAAGGTAAATCTGATAATTTCATATTATCCAAAATATCTATTGAATCTGAGGCGGCGTCATCTTTCAGGTTGATTTTTTCTAAAACCATACCTTTAATTCCTACTTTTAAAATTTCACCCATTATCTTATCTCTTCCACCATAATATTCCATTAATGAAGTGTCTGCAACATCAACATTAAGCATCTTGTTCAATCCGAGGTTTCCCTCATCCATATCAATTATTAATACTTTATTGTTTTTTGACAATTCCTTTGCAATTAATGATATGAATGTGCTCTTTCCACATCCTCCTCTTCCATTGATAAATATTTTTTCTTTCATTTAGTTCACTTTCCATAATTTGTGTTTTAAATTATAAATAAACTACAATTAAAAGGTTTTGTAACAAAAAGGTAACAAAAATAATAAGTAACAGTGTGATATCCTCTTTAAAGTAATACTTTTTAAAAATATTTAAAGGAAAAGGTTTAAATTTAACAATAGGTGCAAAATGACAATTAAAAGAAAATTTGATAAACTGCCCCCATACTGTCAATTTGAAAAAAATCTGAATCTTATTAAAAACAAATGGACAGTATACATTTTAAGGGACATGATTCTTGGAAAAAAATATTTCAGCGATTTCAAAGAGGACAAGCCTGAACTGTCCAATAAAATCCTAACACAAAGACTTAAGGAACTGGAAGAAAACAACATCATCGAAAAAAACATCAAAGATAATGAAACATCATATCACCTGACTGAAAAAGGCCACAGGCTTCAAAACATATTATACGAACTCGCCATTTTCAATCTTGAAGAGGAATATCATGGAGAGGAACTGGAAAAAATTAAAAAAGAATTTGAACAGTTAAAATATGGGGGAAACCAAAAATGAATAATATTGCTTATCTTTTACTTGCAATTCTATTGAAACCAGTGCCACATCACTGTTAAAAGTTGCTGAAGGTTTCACTAAACCATTGCCAACAATAGCATCAATCATATTATACATATTATCATTTTACAGTCTCAGCAACTGCCTAAAAACAGCACCAATAGGAGTTGCATATGCCATTGGTCAGCATTGGGAATCGTGCTTGTGACAATTGTAGGGATTATCGCTTTCAAACAGACCCCTGATTGGGCTGCTATCCTTGGACTTTTACTTATCATTATAGGTGTAGGGGTGCTAAATCTATTCTCAAAAATGAGCTTACATTAATTATGAATTATTTTTTAAAAAAAAAAACTAAAAGTCAAAACAACTTAGTTTGTAAATCAATATAGCTAGGTTCATTAACTTCATTTACAACATCCCCATCTTTAACATCCCCAATCAGCAACGGTGAATCTGGATCATGCAACTTCTGGTTCCTTTTGACCAACTTCATGTTGCTGTTGGCATAATAACATTAAATTTATAATCTCTTCTAATTAAATTTCATCACTAAACAAGAAGTCTAAGATATTCATATTTCGTATTCCTCTCTTGACATATTAAACTCATCAATGGATATTATATATTTTTGGATAATTGTCCTTAACCAGAATCATGGGAGGAATTCCCTTTCAATTGTTTCTTCATGAAAAACCTATATGGATAAGTATAAGTTAACAAATTTTAAAAAATTAAAATTGTTGCATTATAAGTTTACAATTTGATTAACTTCTAAAAGCAGTCAATGGTTCAGACTTGTTAAAACTTCTTCAATGAAATATTCATGAATTAAAGTGTCCTCTGTTAATTCTGGATGAAATGAAATTGCAATGTTGTGTCCTTGCTGAATGGCTATTATTTCACCATCAAATTCTGACAATATCTTAATATCATTTTTGGACCCATCATAAGATTCAAGTGCCGGTGCTCTAATAAACACACCAGAATACTTTTGATTTAATATTTCAATTTCCGCTTCAAATGAATCCTTCTGCCTTCCATAGGTATTTCTTTTAACAGTTATGTCCATAAGTTCAAGTAGCGGCTGGTTGAAATCTGTTTTTTTGCCAAGAAGCACCATTCCAGCACAAGTTCCAAAGACAGGAATATTATTTTCTTTAATAACTTTATCAATACCCCTTTCCTTAATGAGCTTGCCAATTACAGTACTTTCCCCACCGGAAATGATTAATCCATCACATTTTTCAACATCATCACTGTATCTTACTTCTTCCACTTCTATATCGAGTTTTAAGTTTTCAACGGTTTTTCTTGTCATGTCAAAGTGTTCTGAAACTGCACCCTGAAGATTTAGGATTCCGATTTTTACCATCTAAGCACCTTAAAAAATAATTAAAAATATGAGGAATTTTAAATTCCCCTGTCCTGCATTCTGTCGGATTCGCTCAAAGTTGACATTTCCAGACCTTTCATGGCTTCGCCCAATCCTTTGGATACTTCCGCCAATACTTCAGGCTTGTCGTAATTTGCAGTTGCTTCAACTATTGCTTTTGCAAATGCTTCAGGATTGTTTGACTTGAATATTCCTGATCCCACAAAAATGCCGTCGGAACCTAACTGCATCATGAGTGATGCGTCAGCAGGTGTTGCAATTCCTCCTGCAGCAAAGTTGACAACAGGTAATTTGCCCAATTCTGCAGTTTGCTTTACAAGTTCAATTGGAGCTTCGATGTTTCGCGCATATTTCCAGAGTTCCTCTTCCTCCATTCCATGTATTGTTCTGATTTCTCCCATCACCATTCTCATGTGGCGAACTGCTTCTACAATGTTTCCTGTTCCAGGTTCTCCTTTGGTACGAATCATAGCTGCACCTTCGTCAATTCTCCTTAGTGCTTCACCAAGGTTACGTGCACCACATACGAATGGTATTGTAAATTCCTTTTTGTTAATGTGATATTCTTCATCTGCAGGTGTCAACACTTCACTTTCATCAATCATGTCAACTCCTAGGGTTTCCAATATTTGCGCTTCTGCAATATGGCCTATTCTTGCCTTTGCCATTACAGGGATGGATACTGCATCAACCACCTCTTCAACAATTGTTGGATCAGCCATTCTGGCCACTCCCCCAGCTGCACGAATGTCTGCAGGTACCTTCTCAAGTGCCATTACTGCCACCGCCCCTGCATCTTCTGCAATTGAAGCCTGTTCTGCATTCACTACGTCCATAATGACTCCGCCTTTTGTCATTTTTGCAAAACCTTCTTTTAGTACTTTTGTTCCTTTTTCTATCATTTTTTTGTTCTCCTATTTCTGAATTGTTTGAAGAGTATATATTAAAAGGGCTCTCTTAAACGTTAATATAACAGTAGTTATAATAACAATTATTAGTATATATTTTATCTATATAAATTTTATGGCAACAAACCCGACGGCACTTATATGAATTATTTCCAATAGCTTTTTCATCACCTCTGAAGCATAAATCCTGAAGAATCCAATTAAAACTGTCTAAAATTACTTATTTTACTAATTAAAGATGCAAGTAACCATTTACATTCGAAAAACTTTATATATGTCCTTTTTTGTACTAATAAATAGGTGTGAGAAGTTCTAAAAATAAATCAAACGAGAACTTCACCACAACAAAAGGTGAAAAAATGATATTAATATAATCTTCCATTAAGATCAAAAAAAATGTAAACTGCTGTCGAACATGAATTATTAAAAAAAAGGTGATTAACATGGCTCCAATATTAGGATTCACAAAACTCTTCATAAAGATCGCAAGTCTATTCAACTAAACACGAAATAAAAAAAAATAATTAACACGGAGGTGGAGAATATGGCACCAACAGGATGCTTCTCAAAACTCTTCAAAAAAATCGCAAGTCTATTCAACTAATATTTGGAGGTTAAACACTTGAAATTCAGAAAAAAAGTGCAAAAAGACACCTCGCAACCAAAGCGAGGTGAACCTGCACAACTTATGACTCTTTTTTTAATAAATTGATTAAATTATTATAACTATCTTTTTTTACTAAAAGCACTATGCAAAAATCAAATCAATTTTTGTTGTGTGTCAATATAGCTTGGTTCTGTAACTTCCATTACTGTTTCGCCCTCTTTAACCTCACCAAGTATCAACGGCGAATCCGGATTATGCAATTTTTGGTTCTTTTTGACCAGCTTCATGTTGGCATTGGCGTAACAATAATTGCTTGTCATCAATTGTTTATAATAATTTCAGCATCTTACCCTGCAACTTTTCCAATAATACTCAAGTAGTTACCTTTGCATCATTAGTTGGTTCAGGTTATGTCAGTGATTATAGTAGATGTTCAGGATTTGTATTTCCACC
>NZ_CAJOJM010000075.1:0-4787 GCF_905234905.1 Methanobrevibacter sp. UBA188
ACTCACAGTGGTGAAGGTAATTATGATTCTGTTACTGGTCTTTGGATTGTTGGTGATTTGGCTAATGGCGCTTCTGCAAAATTAGTAATTACTACTCAAGTAAATATTACCAATGCAACTATCAGAAATGTAGCTAATGCTACTTCCGATACTCCTGGTAATAATACTCCTGGTAACAATACTACTGAAGTTGACCCTAAAGCAGACTTAATTGTCGTTAAAGAAGTTTCAAAACAAATCGTCAAAACTGGTGAAACTGTAATCTGGACTATTACTGTAACCAACAATGGTCCTGACACAGCTGTTAATACCAGGGTTACTGATAAGTTGCCTGCTGGTCTTGTTTATGTAACTCACAGTGGTGAAGGTAATTATGATCCTGTTTCCGGTCTTTGGATTGTTGGTGATTTGGCTAACGGTGAATCTAAACAATTAGCTATTTCCACTATTGCAAACATTACCAACAAGACTATTGTCAACGTTGCAAACGTAACCAGTGATACTCCTGGTGACAAGAAAAATGATACAAACAATACTACAGTTGTTGAAGATATTGCAGATTTAGAGGTTATCAAAATCGTAATTGGAGAAAATCCACACAAAGGAGACATCATTACTTGGGTTATTACTGTTATAAACCACGGTCCTAGTGATGCTAAAAGCGTAATTGTAACTGATAGGTTGCCTTCTGGATTAATATTCAAAGAAGCCGACGGTAACTATAACCCAGATACCGGTGTTTGGACTGTTGGCGATTTGGCTAATGGCCAAACTGCAAGTTTAAAAATTACCACTATTGTTGACATTACAAACGCTGAAATTACCAATGTTGCTGTGGTCAATTCCACTACTCCGGATAACAATACAGACAACAACAAGGACAATGACACTACCAATGTAGATCCTGAAGCTGACTTAAAAGTAATCAAAACAGTATCCAATCCAAAACCTACTGTTGGAGACGTTATTACTTGGACTATTACTGTAATCAATTTAGGTCCTGATGCAGCTGATGATGTCATTGTAGAAGACATGTTGCCTGCTGGATTGAAACTCATATCTGCTAAAGGAAGCAAAGGTGATTATGAAGATGGAATTTGGACAGTCGGAACATTAGATGACAAAGAAGCTGCAACTTTAGTGCTCACTACAAGAGTAACAGCTTCAAGCGGTACTATCAGAAATGTTGCAACCGCAACCGGTTCCACTTACGACCCTAACAAATCCAATAACAAAGACTATGACGTTACCAAACCTAAAGCAAAACCAATGGCTGATTTGGGAATCATCAAAGTGGCTAATGTTGAAAAGGTTAAAGTTGGAGATAAAATCATTTGGACTATTACCGTAACCAATTACGGTCCTGATGTTGCTAAGAATGTTCGCGTAAAAGATGTAACTGTAGGTGATGTGGAATACATTTCATCAAGAGCTACTAAAGGTTCATTCGATCCATTATATGACCTTTGGACTATCGGTGATATGGAAGTCGGAGATGAAGTTGTTTTAACTATCGTAGCTAAAGCATTAAGCGCAGGAACTGTCATCAACACTGCTGAAGTTGTAAGTGATACTCCTGATCCTGACAAGGATAACAATAAGGATAAGGCTATTGTCATTGTTAAAGACAAACCAACTCCTGATAATCCTCCGAAAACTCCGAAAACTCCAACTCCAAAAACTCCTGCAACTATGCACGCTACAGGTAACCCAATCGTAATGGTTCTTTTAGCATTGTTTGCTTTAGTTGGTGCAACCTTAAGAAGAAAAGATTAAATTGAACACGTTGGGAAATTAACTTTTCCCATACTTTTTTTATTTTTCATCTGATATTTACTATCGATTTACTTGAATATGGATACAATTATTCCAATATATTTTGTCGAATATACTGTTTTTATTGAAGACATTTTTAAAATTATTATATTGACACATCTGCCTTACTCAATTGTGTTGTGGCATATATATTGCAAAAGCATGTTCCATTAATTTAAGGTAACTGATTAAACTTTATTTTACATAATTGATTTATTAAGTACTTTTTTTTATATGATTTTAGGTCATTTAATATGATTATTAAAAATTTTTTAAAAATTTTAAAAAAATTTGAAAAAAGACGCCTAAATTTCAATTTTATACTTTTAGATTGAATTATTGTGAAATATCCTTATTTAATTTTGAATATTTAAAAAATATCAAAAATAGTATTGATAAACTATTTATTTATCAAAAAACATAAGTTTATATACATGTATGTTGGGATTGTAGAAAATATAATTAGGGCATACGTGTTAATGAAAATTTGTACAAATAGTATTTAAATATTTTAAAAATTAAATGAAAATAGATACATTTGTATCAAGGCTTTTATCAAGCCTCAATATCGTGTTTCGGCACGAATCAATGCGCTATAATAAGTGAAAATATGATCTTGATATTTTTGACCAAGCCCATGTTGAATATATTGGAGATTTTATTTTCATGTAATATAATTGATAATCTAGATAGCTATTGTCCTTGTTGAAATTTGCAATATTCGGCATCGATTGATTTAATCATTACAGTTATTTTAAATCACACCTGTGGTTTATTAATGGCTGTCAATAGTTATTTATTTTATTTATTATATTCTGATTTTTACAATTCCTCATTTTTCATATTCTTATTTTATTCTTCTGTTCATATTTTGAGCTTATTTTTTAAAAAAATAATTTTCTACTGTATACAATTTAATCATAACATTTATATTACTGAATTAAGAGAATTATATTCAGTACTATGTACGTTTTCATTAATTTTTAATAAATATTTTATACTATAGATGGATAATTTTCATTAGATTGGATTAACAAAAATTATAAAAATTTGTTGTAAATGAGGAAAATTATGCATAATAGGCGAAAATTGTTTTTCATTTTAATGCTTGTTTTAATAATTTTAACCACTTCGTTTGTAGCTGCGGCAGACAATGTTACAAGTGAAGTTGGTGATGACACGATGTTGTCGGTTTCGGATGATGTCGTTGTTGAGGAAAATGATGAACACAATTCGGTTGAAAAGTCATCAGGCTCAGTACTGGGTTTGGCAAAGGATGTTCAATCGGATAAAAATGAGAGTGAGAAAAATTTGGTTAAAAATGATGCTCAAGTGTTGGGTGTTTCTAATAATCAAGAAATTTTAGGTGTTACTGAAAATTTATATGGAGGTACTCCACAACAAATTATGAACCAAATTAAATCAATAAGTGATAGGGGTGGGGGTGTACTCTATTTAAATAATGCAACTTATGTTGAACAAAATCCGTGGGGCGGTTATAATACTGGTAGTATTAATGCCGCCAAAGATGAAATTTTAGAAATCAAAAATGTAAAGATTTTTGGAGGTACTGTGGATAAACCGTATTTGATGTCTACTCTTATATCTGGTGGTTATTGTTTAAATTTCGGAGGTGTAACTCATAATTATAACTGGAGAGAAACTTGGGGTACTTCTGGTTGTAAACTAGTAAATGTATCTTTTGAATATCTTAATGCACCAGTAGCAGGTATAGTAGGTTTTTCAAGTGGTTCTGTAATAAATTGTACTATAAATAATTGTACATCTAAAACACAGTTTATGGGTATGCAAGGCTCTTGTATGGATAATACTCCAATTCATATTTGGGGATGTAACTTTACTAACTGTCATCAAACTTATCCTGGTGCAAATGGTGTAAATGACGGTTCCGGTCAGTTAGGAGCTGTTTTTGGAATTGATATGAGAGATTGTAAATTTGAAAATACATCTTCCGCTCAACATGGTGGTGCTTTATGTATTGCTGATGAGTCAGAATGGGGTTCAGGTAATGTTACTTCAACAATAAGAAATACTAAGTTTATAAATGTTGAATCTCGCTGGTTTGCTATTTATATTCATGGAAATTTTAGTACTTCTGTGAAATATATCAGCAGTCCTCAAATAATTGAGGATTGTGAATTTATAAATTGTACTGGTAGTGGTGAATATTCCGGTGCTATCGGTATTAGTCATGACAATTTAATTATTAGAAATTCTAATTTTACCGATTGTGTTGGTGGTCAAGGTGGTGCCATCATGGTTGGTGGAATTGATGGAGATCACGATGGTTTCAGTGGTAGAAATTATCAGGGTAATAATGTAACGGTTATGGGATGTATTTTCACGAATAATATTGCTAAAACAGAAGGTCAAACTTATTCATTTTGTGTAGCTGTATATAATCCAGTTTCTGATGGAAAAGGGGACGGCAAGCCTCGTTATCATAAAAATCCTGATGGTTCATATACTCAAGATGATAATGGTGACTATTATCAAAAACACCCAGATAGAACATTTTATCCATCCGGTAATGCGGGTGCAGTTTATGTATATGGTAATGATACTAAAATTATTGACTGTACATTTGAAAATAATAATGCAAGTGCAAATGGTTCTGCACTATATATTGTTGGTCAAAGAACCATAATTGAAGATTCTAGATTTTATAATAACAGTGCTGATGTTGATGGTGCTATTTATATTGAAGGTAATGATGTAAAAATTAAAGGTTGTACATTTGAAGATAATGAAGCTGTAAACGGTTCAGCAATTTATATTTTAGGTTCTAGAACTGAGATTAGTCATTCTACATTTGAAAATAACAATGGTACTAACGGTACTGTTTACATTAAAGGTAATTATACTAAAATCACTTCCGGTTCTAATTTCACTGATAACAATGCTTCCTACGGTGGTGGTATTTATATTGCAGGTGCCTACACTTTGATTTC
>NZ_CAJOJM010000076.1:0-4255 GCF_905234905.1 Methanobrevibacter sp. UBA188
AAAATAGTTAGACAATTCAGATTATATTATTGAATTTTTATTATATTTGCATTTCAAAAATTTTATAATTAGCAGAAAATAAATTTTTTTAGAGTTTTGTGGTTCAAATAGATAAGGTTGCGAACTATATCATATATTTTATACGAATTATTCGTATTTATCAGTTATTTTTTCAATAATTTATGGAATTTCCAAATTGAATGGCGATTCATTATTGAAATAGCTCTTTGTGTTTGAATATTCATTGGACAAACATTTTCACAGGCAAGAGATTTCACACAATCATTATAAAAATGATTACTGTAATTTTCTTTGAGAAACTTTAATTTATCCATATCACTTTCCTGTTTTGATATTTTAGAGGATGTCACAGGTAAAATTGCGCCATAGTAATTGTCTTCGCCGGTATAGTTAGGACAGGCTTCTAAACAGCACCCGCACATCAAACATTGTGATGCTTCATATTCAAATTCTAGATTATCCTGATTAATACGTGATTCTTCTTCAAGCCATTGGCGGGAATTTTTAATGTTTTCAAACATTGAGGTTCTATCGACAACCAAGTCCTTTACAACATGAAACTTGCTTAAGGGTTCTATTGTAATCTTATGCATTTTTTTGGTTGTTGCTTCTTCATTCACAAATGTTTTGCATGCAAGCTTTGGCAAACCATTGATTATCATTGAACAACTTCCGCACAGTCCTTGAAGGCAACTGGACGAATAATGGATTTTAATATCATGTTTCACATTGATTCTTTCTAATAGAGTAGTTACCGGAATGTTGAGATTGCCTTCATAAGTATATTCCTTCATGCCTTTTGAGGTTTTTATAATTACGGTTATTGACTCCATTTTTACCAGCTCATTCTCTCCTCTGTATCGTTGAATGTAATTTTTAATTCATCATTGTCAAATGATATCACGGTTGTTTTTAGGTATTCCTCATTTGTTTCGGGATAATCTAATCTTTGATGTGCGCCTCTGCTTTCTTTCCTTGCTAATGCTGATGATAGCATTGCTTTTGCAATATCTGTCAGTGATCTTAATAAAATGTAATCATAATAGCACCCATGACTGTTTACATGAATTGTTTCAAGGGAATTCAGTTTATTCAATCCTTCTTTTAGTTCACTTTCCGTTCTGTAAATCCCCATGGTTCTGTTCATTATATTTGCAATTTCTTCTTCAATTTCATATGATGAAATGTTGTTGGCCTCTTTTTGCAGTTCCTTCCAATTTTCATAGGCTTCATATTCGTAGTTTAATATTTCATATTCTTCAGAACTATTATTTTCACATGAAATTTCTTCCAATTGATCAGCCACTACCCATCCACCGTGTATGGCTCCAAGCAATGAATTTCCTCCAAGACGGTTGGCGCCGTGGTACTGTGAAGAGCATTCTCCAATAGCGAATAAATTCCTAATATTGGTTTTATGAGCATCGTCTGTACGTATGCCTCCCATGAAGTAATGGACACCCGGATAAACTGGAATTGGCTCACGAGTAGGGTCAAGATTTAGATAGTTCATACAAACGTCATAAACCTCATCAAGCTTAGTTTTGACGGTTTTTTCATCCAAGTGAGTTAAATCCAAATAAACCTTATTTTCACCATCAATTCCCATGTCATCTTCATGACATACTCTGTATATGCTTCGAGATACAACATCGCGTGGCATTAAAGCACCCTGTTCAGGATACCATTCTTCCATGAAATACCATTTTTCACCATTGCGCAAAGTATATAATCTACCGCCTTCTCCACGGGCGGCTTCAGTAATGAGCATTCTTTTAACAGGGGTTTCTATGGTTGTTGGATGGTACTGTATCATTTCCATATTGGCTAATTCAATGCCCTGATGCAATAATTTCCCGCTTACAAATCCGTCATTGTGCAGGGATCCGCTGATTTTTCCAAAAACCTTATTCATGCCGCCGGATGCTATAACAACAAAATCAGCATAAAAATCTCTTATTTCCTCTGTATTTTCGTTAATCATAACCACGCCACGACAGACTTTATCATCGTCCAATATCAATGATAAGAATCTCCAACCGATGTATCTTTTAATTTTATCTTTATATTCCCATTTCCTGCATTCGGTGTTGATTGCTGTTAGTATCTGTTTTCCTGTTCTTGCACCGGCATAAGCTGTTCTCATCTTCTTTTGGCCACCAAAGTACCTGACATCCACATTGCCGTCGTCATCTCTTGTGAAACTTGTTCCAAGTTTGCTTAACCAATCGATTATTTCTGGGGCATCATTTGTTAGTTTTTCCACGGCATTATGGTTGTTGATATGTTGTCCTGCATTAATGGTGTCTGTATAATGTTCATTTACAGAGTCATCTTCTCCTTTAGTGTTTAATGCGGCATTTATTCCGCCCATTGCCATTACTGATTGGGATCGTTCTGAATGCGCCGGTGAAAATAATTTCACGTGCATATTTTTGCTGGCGGATTTTACGCTACAGGTCAGTCCTGCAAGACCTGCACCAATCACTATAATTTCTTTTACCATAAAATCAACTCTTTCATAGAATATAATATGATAGTTCTGTTAGGAACAATAATGTGAATATTATAATTAACAGGATTCTGATAACTTTCCTGCATTTGTCATAATCATTTTTTTCAACTAAAAATCCAAATGAGACCAATAATCGTGGAATGCTTATTTGCAAATGGATGAATAATGTTATAAAGAATAATGTGTCGATAGTTAGATGAGTAATTTGCCAATTAAAATTTGGAATATATGCTGGAAGATAAATGTATGATAAAACATGTGCTACAATAAAGATGATTATAAATATCCCGCTGATTGCCTGAACTATCGTATCCTTATTGATATTGGCATATACATGTATTTTTCGCTGTTTAATCTTGTCTTTGATGAATAGATATAGACTTATAATTATATGGACTATAACAAAGAATAATAGTACTTCACCGGTTACAATAGTATTTGGAGTGTATTCAATTAATCCAGCTAGTAACAATCCTGTTAATAAAGCATGAGATGCAAGTATTAAAATTATTATTATGACTAATAGTGAATTTAATTTTCGTAATTGAAACATTGTTAGTTATTTATGGTCATGTTAATTAATTAATTTTTGTATTCAGGATGTAGTCTCTTAAAATTAGCAATATTTAATAGTTATCTAGTCAAACAGTTATTCTTTTTTATCAGAGTTTAGTAGTTCAAATCGATAAGGTTGCGAACTATATCATACGTTTTATACGAATTGTTCGTAGTTTTATCTCTATCTTTAGGTTGGTTAGTATATTTTCTTTGTTTCTCTATTAAATTAAAATCCCTACTAGAAAAGAACAAAGCAAATAAAAATTAGTCAAATCAATGTCTACAACATGTTTTCACATGTTGGAACAAGTAGACATTGAATTAAAATCTATCTATTCAAATAGTTTAGAATTTAATTGTATCCAATGTGGATTTTAAACTCTACTGAATATTATGAAATATATTTTATATAAAGTTTACTGTTTTTAATTTATAAACTGCAGGGAGTGTCGATTATAATCCAACAAACCCAAACATAACCCGTTAAGGCTATCGCTAAACAATAATTATAATATTTGATGTTTTCTGCAGTTTAAAGGAGAAATCAATTAAGTCATCGGATTAGTTATATGTAATCCATATGATGTAGAATGCCAAACACCACGTGATTATGGTGTATATAAGCATTCCAATCCAAAATTTCCTTTGGACACTCATAAGGATTCCTCCATTCAAATAGATAGATTTGCCAAGAGGAGAGTTCAATAGAACAGTTGTTCTAAATTCTCTCATCGGAAATATTATTTTGTTCCTAATAATATCACCTCCTTTTGAATCAAGAGTTTGATTACTTATAATATTAGATAAAATAGTATAAATAATTTTTTTGGCTTATACTCAAGTAAAAATTGCTTTTGAAGTGTAAAAATGTTTCATGTTTGATATATGGGTGAAAAAAGTACAGCAATAAAATTTCGTTTGTATATTATGAATTGTCTGAAAATATCGGACAGTTGAAAATGCCTTTAACAGATGGTAAAATAAAAAATGGTTTTGCAACAAATAAAATAGAATTTGAGTTGAGAAAATCGATAAGTATCAGAACTTTTTTATAAGTTTCATACGAATTATTCGTATTTTTGGGGTTATTTTATATAAAATAAAATGTTTTCAGTGGTAAAATCCTATAAGAAATATTATTCCATTTTGTATCTTATGTTC
>NZ_CAJOJM010000077.1:0-4740 GCF_905234905.1 Methanobrevibacter sp. UBA188
ATCTGCTCATGAAGCGCTTTGCCGTTCTGGTACATGCGTATCATGTGAGGAATGTAGCGAGACAGGTTCTTGTCAAAGAACACCAGCGTGGCTTCGTTCATCTTATACTGGTAATAGGTCTGCGTCTGCCCCTTGGATATACAAGGAATCAACAACAGCAGAAAAACAGCAATACAGTTACGCATATACAACGCTGTTGTCATTTCTCAATGGGGGGTCCTGGCTTCCTATTCAGCTTTTCACTGTTGTTTGCTGCTGCTGTCTGACTGATGATGTTGCCAATCGCAAGATTGAGATTGCCGCTCTGGCTCTGATTCAGGGCAGGATTATTGGCGACATTACTCAGTGCGGTATGGAAAGCCTCCATCACCTTGCTACCGCTACTCAACATCAATGCATTATGTAAATCGATCTTACGGCCAGCAAGAACCTCCTTCTGGGCATTATGGGGAACTTTTATAGGACCACGGGCAAGAACCTCTTTCTGAGCATTATGGGGAACTTTTATAGGACCACGGGCAAGGACCTCTTTCTGAGCAAGGAGAGCCGAACTGATTTCACTTTCGAGAGCCTTTGGCCGAATTGAGTTTCCAATCTGGTTGGGAAGCTTCATAGCCTGAGCCAACTCGCAACTTTGCAGCACAACCAAACGCTCAGCAATATCGAAATTAGCTACGGCTGCAAGAGCCTTCTCGCCACTAAGCAGGCAGCACTGGTCTTGTCACCATCGAGTGCAGCAGTCATCTGCTGATACTCCAACCACTGGTCGCGGACGAGCTTCAGTTTATCGTCACCCTGGGCTGTCTCCAGATACTTGTCGGTGGTCTCGATGAAACGGTTAGCCAAATTGTTCTGCTTCTGGAGCGTGGTGTAAGCCAGTGAAGCGTTGATGGTGGACTGAGCCAAGTCGGGACACTCCTCACCGCCCAGGGCGGCATTCAGCTTTTCGGCTGACTCTGCCAGCGAACTGGCAACGTTGTTCACCACCTCACGCTTGGCGTTCATATCCTTGAGTACCTCGGCAAATTCGGGGATGTTACCGGCTACCTCATTTGATATGTCAACCAGCGTGCCGAACTGGGCTGCGCGTGTTTGCATCACCACCTGGGCTACCACAATACCATCCTTGAATGCAGAATCGGTCTTAAGGAGCTCTTCCATATTAGAAAGGTCCTTAGAAGCTTGTTCACGAGAGAATTTATCAGCCTTTGCGATGTCGCCATCTGCCTTGCTGAAATCTACCGGCCAATCAACATAGAGGGAGGAAATCAACCCGATGGCACAAATAGCTACCACCGAACACAGGATAATAATACTTTTCTTTTTCATACGCCTAAAAAATAAAGTTGTTGTTCATTTCTTTGATGCTAATGTCATGCCTATCAGTACATTGCAGTTACAAAGATACAAAAAAGTTCACTATTATCCAAACTTTTTTGACTTTTTTTGCATAGTTGTTGCAATAATGGTACTTTTTATGGTTTTGTAGGAAGACATGGCTATATTGGTCGCGTTAGTTTTTGATTCAAAACATTGGAAGCCTTTAGTCTTTCGTAGCAATGCTTAGTCCGAGCAGTTCGGACTGCCAGTCCGATGCTTACGGACTCTCAGTCCGAAGCCTGCGGACTCTTGGCTGCTTTAAACCTAAAAGTTGTAGCACCATAACCTTAGGCTATTCCGCAATAAGGGTTCCTTATTCCTCAATAAGGATACCTTATTAATCCATAAGCGTTCCTTATTCGCATCAGAAAAAAAGTTTTTTCAATTTCACCCTCCCTTCCTCCCTTCACCCCCTTCAAAGGCCGATGTACAAAGGGCTTGAGCCACGGGACCCTTTTCAGTTCTCCCTCCCGTCTCCCTCCCGTCAAGGGTCCCTTATCTTCTCATTGGGCTCTTACATTCTGCTGACGTAAACCCAGTTAGAATAAAATACGAAACTGTCAACCAAAATGGTTCACAACAGTTATGGAGCGAATCTCAAAAAAATGGGAGGGAGCGAACTGAAAAACGGGAGGGTGACGGGAGGGACAATCACTCTCCCTCCCGTGCCTCAAACCCTTTGTACATCGGCATTTGAGAGGGGTGACGGGAGGAAGGGAGGGTAAAATCAGCAATCCCTGTTTTTTGCCGACCTTCACCTCATCGTCATCAGGAAACAGGGTTAAGCGACAGGCTGTTGCGAATAATTGAACTGATTCTTCATTATATATTATTATATTATATTGTTCACATTTGCATATTTGGAGGTAGTTGTTCTTTATTAACAAAATATAATTGCTGGTTGTTAGGATTAAAAATATCAAAAAAATTCTCAGAAGAACTGGAAAATTTCAAAGAATCTTTAAAAAGTTTGTATAGTAATAATAATCAACAAATATCAAATATTAATGAATTATATTCTAAATCTTCTACTTTAAGTTCAATAAATGATTTAATTTACTCATATTTAAAATTATCAAATGCATCAGATGAGAATAAAATATCTTCATTCCAAAAAAATATAGTTGTTTGTTTGAATAGGTTAAAAATGACAATAGAAGAAAGTAATTTAAGTAAGATTGTCTCGGAGGCAACAATTCGCTTTAATAGGAATAAAAAATTTGAAATAAAAAGTGAAAAATTAGATAAATCACTAGATAAAATGATTGATGACATAGATAAAATAAATGATCAAATTAAATATTTTCAATTAAAAGGAAGTTTATGGTCTAATATTATTAATTTCATTAAAAATGATTCCTTTGGTTCATTAATACAATTAAAAAATGAAATTTTATCCAGTTATAATTGTGAACCTTTCAAAGTGAATATAAAAAATAGTAAAATAAGTTTAGATTGTCTTTTGATTAAAAATAATGAAAAAGTGGAAATAAAGGAAAAATCAGAAAATAAAGAAAATAAAGATAAACCTGAAAAAGTTGAGAGAAGAGTTAGAAAAAGATTAACACGTATGATTGATATTAAGGAAATCAAAGCTATACCAGAAGTCCATTTTGATAAAGAAGAAGATAAACCTAAAGAAGAATCAAAAGATAGTGGAGAAATACACAGAGAAAATAGCTTAACTTTTAGTGAAAGTAGTACAGAAGAACATAAAGAAAAAAATAAATCAGCTATTTTAATATGTAACAAATCTTCATATCCATATGAACTATCAGTTTATTATGATAGATGGATTGAATATTATTTAAGTTGGAATATAAATGTTGTAGTATATAATTATAGAGGATATGGTCAAAGTAATGGATTTTCCACTATATCCAATATGCAGACAGATGCCGAAGAAATAATTGAATATATCAAAAAGAAATATAATTTCACAAATATCGGTGTTCATGGTATTAATTTAGGTGGAATTCCCGCTAGCTATTTATGCAGTCAAAATAAAGTTAACTTCTGTTTTGTTGATAGATGTTTTGGATCCTTATATGACTTCATCAAAGATTTAACTTTTGAAAATATTAAATACGTTTTAAAAGGAGTGTTTCTTAGTGATTGTGATATTGTCCAATTATTGAATAGTAGCTTAAAAAGGAAGAAAAATGGAAACAATGTTTATAAGTTAATATCATATGATTTAAAAAAAGAATTTATAAATCATAATATATCCTTGAGAACAAAAATGGCAAAGGATTTTTACAATAAATTAACTAGAAACAATGATAAAAGAGAATATATTTTAGACACAATATTAGAAGAAAAAGATAGAGAATATGATTGTTTTGAAAACGATATATTTTATGTATTAGAAAAAATAATAAATACTCAAAATGAATCAAAAGATTACAGATTAGAGTTAAATTCAATAATGGAATCAGTTAACTTTAAAATCAATACAAGTTTAACAAATACATCAGATATGGATTCCCAAATGAGTAACATTGAAACAGTGTCCCCATTTGTAAAAGAATTACATAAAGAAGGAGATAAGCAACAAGAACTTAAAATAATAACTTCAATCCAGCATCTATTTGAAAAATTCGATGCAGGGGGGGAGACTTTATTGTCTTTGTATAAAACAAATGATAACAGAAAAAATATTTTAAATAATTTTTTTGTTAATTTGCTGGCATGGGGAAGCTATAAAATTGGCGGAAAATATGCCACTGATTTAATTGTGGCTTATAATGCAATTGTTAAAAAATTTCCTTATGTTAATAAAAGGATTGAAAAAATATTAAATAATCCAGAAAAATATGTTATAAGTGATGGAATCTTAACAAGCTCATTAAAAACTGTTTTGGAATGTTTGACAAAAATTCAAAAATTCTATGAAGATAACTTTTTGAGTAAAAAAAATAAAAATATTGAAATAATTATTGATGATCAAGATAATGATGATGACGATGCAGATAAAGATAAAAATGCTACTAATATGGGATTAAATATCCCTGAAACTTCAATTAATGAACTTATTAAAGAAGACAATGAAAAAAAAAATATAATAGATTTAATAAATGAAATTAATATTGGAAATTTATTTGTTCTTAATTGTGGAAATGAAGGATTATATAGTTCAGAGGAAATTCAAATGCTTTTTATGTTTTTAATAAATTCTAATTTTATTAATGCTTCATAATTTGGAAAAATCAAATTAAAATATTGCTTGATGATTTAAAAATGTTTTTCATTTTCACAGGCCTATTTAATTATAATACTTATTAAAAAAATTTTATTAAATATTTCATAATATACTATCTATATGCAATTAAAACATCAAATTGGGGATTGGGGATTGGG
>NZ_CAJOJM010000078.1:0-3960 GCF_905234905.1 Methanobrevibacter sp. UBA188
ATTTGCAAATTGACTTTCAGCTGATCAATCATTTCCGGATTGATGTCATTGAATATTACCTTTTCAAAGCCGTATTTCAGCAAATAGATTCCCAATGCTCCCAAACCGCACATCGCATCAATAGCCACACCTTTTTTAATTCCATTATTATTCAAATAGTTATGTAGCTGAACCAGCTTTTGCTCGGTGGTGACGGCCACTTCAATATGGTGTCTGGACTGGTTTTTAACAATGATTATCTTTTCATCAACCAGTGTCCTCATAACATTTATCTGGGTATCGTCCCCATCAAGAATTTCAAAATGATTAATCTTTGAACTCTTATCAAGCATTCCAACGGTATTTTGAGGACTTCCCTTTAAAACACATGCCACTTCAGAAACTTCCCCCATCAATCTTGATGTTACTTCATCATTGAAATCAGGATGGAGCAGTATCAAACTGTTTTTATTGAGAAATTGCGGATTCAGACTGCTGTAGTAGAAATTGGACAGCGGTACCGGTGAGTTGCGCCTTAGAGTAGCAGTTTCGGGAACTATATCCTCCTCCACCATTATTTTTAAAATATGTGCCATCACAACATCAATCGGTCTTTTTCCACAGGAACATCTCTTAAAGTCATCATCGAGACTTTCAAAGTCATCATAGTCACAAATCGGTGAAAATTTTTTTATCTGAATATCCCTGCATTCCCCACATTCATGAAGGGCATTAATTTTCTCATCCAAATCTTTCTTGTCAAACATGATTGCACCCACAATTGAATTATATTTAAAGTATTGTTTTAAGTCAGTAATTATGATTTGCAAAGTAATAAAAGTTTATTAATTAGTAATACTAATTTTAAGAATATAGAAAAAAGACTCAGCAGGTTTTAAAAATGGAAACAAAAGAAAATTTAAGCAAAAATACAGTTATGCCCCAATATGACGTTTTAAAACAAAATTACACAACTGAAGAAAAAATTCTTTTAGATGAAATTCGTGAAAATTTAGTGGATTTAGCTATATCATCCGGTGAAAATTTTCAGCCAAACAAAGACAAACTGTTAAATGACATCAAAGTATTTTTATTTAATAGATTCTCCGGAGAAAATCAAAATAAAAGAATCCCAAATGAATATTTAGACAACTTATCCCGCAAGCTACTCAGGGATATAATTGGATATGGTAAAATCGACTCATTGATTCAGGATGATGAGCTTGAAGAAATCATGATAATCGGCATAAATAAACCAGTTTACGTTTATCACAGAAAACATGGAATGATGAAAACAAACATCCGTTATGATGACGAGCAGGAGCTAACCGATTTAATAGATTCAATGGCAAGGCAAATCAACAGACGAATCGATAAGGAATCACCAATTCTGGATGGAAGACTAAGCGACGGATCAAGAATCAATGCGACAATTCCCCCAGTATCCGCAGATGGGCCATCACTTACAATCCGTAAATTTAAAAAAGACCCACTGACCATCATCGATTTGATAAATTCAAAAACACTGTCATTGGAACTGGCCGCATTTTTATGGTTGTGTTTTGACGGACTCGGAGTCAGGTCAGCCAATGCTATAATATCAGGAGGAACAAGTTCCGGAAAAACAACAACATTAAACGCATTGGCATCATTCATCAATCCAAAAGAAAGAATAATAACCATAGAAGATACACTGGAACTTCAAATACCCCATGAACATGTTATCAGAATGGAAACCCGACCTTCAAATGTTGAAAACAAAGGAGAATTGACCATGAATGATCTGGTAAAAAATTCCCTAAGGCAGCGTCCTGACAGAATAATCGTTGGAGAGGTGAGAGGCGAAGAGGCAATCACATTATTTACCGCATTAAACACAGGCCATTCAGGATTTGGAACACTCCATTCAAATAGTGCACGGGAAACAATTACAAGATTGACAACAAATCCCATGTCCGTTCCAAAGATAATGATTCAGGCAATTGATTTCATTATAATGCAAAAAAGAATATACACACCATCAGGAGTTTCATACAGAAGAATCAGTGAAGTTGCAGAAGTAGTTGGCTCAGAAGAGGGAGTAATCCAATTGAATAAAATTTTTGAATGGAATCCTGAAACCGACAGCATTGAAAACGTGAGCATTTCAAGCAAAACATTGACCCAAATTGCAAACTTAAGTGGAAAATCACTGTATGAAATTAATAAGGAAATTGAAAACAGAGAGTTATTGCTTAAACATATGGTAAATCAAAACATTCATCGTGAAAATGAAGTCAATACCATTTTAGAGATGTATTATGCAAATCCTCAAAAAGTTCTAAACAGAATCCTTTTAAACGGGTGATATTATTTTTAAAAAATTCTTTATTGCTCTGGGAGGAATGTTCCTGTTTGTGGTGAACTCCATAAAAGGCATTTCTCTAAAAGATATCAAAATTAAAAAAGAGGATAATTCCAAACTGGATTTAAAAATGTTTTCCAGAATAAATTTTGAAAGCGAAAATGAAAATCCAAAAAAGAATGAAGATAAAATCTACATAATCAGAAATAAACTGGTCAAATACTTCCTTAACAAAAAAACCATAATTCTTCTGATTGCAGTTTTATTTTTGATAACCTATCTCACCAGTTTTGAAATTGGAGGCATTTATTTAATCCTAATCACAATGACTTACACATTCCTGATTTATTATCCTCAGATTAAAGAAAAAAACAGCTACACAGATTTGAATCAGGAACTTCCCTATGCATTGAGACATATGAGCATAGAACTGAAGTCGGGAAAGGGATTGCATGATACCATGCTGACAATTAAAAATTCAGATTACGGATCACTGTCAAAGGAATTTACACGAGTTCTGGAAGAGATAAAGTTCGGAAAACAAACTGAAGAGTCATTGCAGGAGATGTCACATAGAGTCAACTCAGAGGGCTTAAGCAGAACCATCCATCAAATAATCGGCACATTGAGAGTTGGAGGCAATCTGGCAAACAGCCTGGACATCATTGCAAAAGACATTTCCTTTGAAACCCAAATAAAGCTAAAGGAATATTCTCAAAAATTGAACTCATTTATTCTGATTTACACATTCATAGCAATTTTAGCACCTGTCATCATTTTGATAATGCTTATGGCTGGATCAACGGTAATGGGGGATGTGATTTCTGGAAATCTATTAATATTAATCTATTCATTATTTTTCCCACTAGTGATTATGTTAATGGGAATTTTCATCAAAAAATTAGAGCCTAAAATTTAAAAAAAAATCCTATAAAAAAAGAGATAATATTGGTGTTTATTTTTTTTGAGGAGATTGTAAACACCAACGACTTTTTGGAAAATTTTTGGCAGAAGAATTTTCCAATCATATTAAATTAGAAAATTGTGAAAACTAATTTAATATTTTATATATTTTGGAGATTGCATATTATTTGACTGATAATTTAAATAATATGTTTTGGGAGTAATGTTTTGATATGCCCAATATTTAGGCCTACCTAAATTCACATCACTATGTATTACATAGTAAATAATAGTATATAAATGTTTCGGTATTTTTTAGGTTAACCTAAAAATATGGAACATATTATATGTCACGTGTTATAATATATCACGTGTTATATAACAGGTAGTATAAACTAATATATAAATATTTTGATTAACCAAAAAAAAATAAAAAAGGTTAGAGATCAAATCCCTAACGTTTGACAGTTAAAGTTGTTTTTATTATGTTTTTAATGTAGGTAAATTTCATAGCGTATTTTTTACCTGCACTAAGTTTATTTATAACATTTTTCTTAATTGTGAATTGAGCGATTCCTTTTTTATTGGTTTTCTTAGTTATTTTTACACCATTAATATTCAATGTTATCTTTTTACCGCTGACTGCTTTTTTACCGTTCTTGAGAGTTGCTTTGACAGTGAGCTTTTTAGAAGACTTTTTAACAGAATATTTTTTGGTTTTAAGATTTTGTTTT
>NZ_CAJOJM010000079.1:0-3847 GCF_905234905.1 Methanobrevibacter sp. UBA188
AATTTATAATTAAGTTTAACGACCAATCCAACACCAGCAAATTTTGCTTTGAACTTGCTTAATGACACCCAGCCTGTCGGAATCCTGGAATCGCCGCCAACATTATAATCTCCATAGGAATTGCTCACCAAAATCTTTTTGCCGTCCTTGCTCACATCTATAACAGAAACGTAATGGTTAGGCAGGAATGCAATCAGTGCAACTCCGCCTTTGGCCAGTTGGCTTACGCCACTGTCCACGGAATAATAATAGGATGCCTTGAACCCGTTATATTCCAAAACGTTTTTAAGGTCTGGAATATTGATGCCGTCAGTCACATGGGCCTCTGTCTGGAAGTATCTTTCAGAATAGTACTTCTTCAGAGCCTGACTGCAGACACTGGCTGATGTAGGTCCGCAGGTATATCCGTAGTTTTGAATGTCTCTAACTTCGGAATATGTAAGGGATTTTCCCTTAAGGGAAGCGGTAACTGAACTTGGCCAGTAGTTATAGCCGTTCTTTTTGACCAGCTTGATGTTGATTGCCTGTTCAATCACGTTCCATTTGCTTCTATGGAGAATATGGTAAGTTTTAGGAGCTGATTTTGATTTAAAGCAGACATATTTTGATAGTTTTCCATATAAAAACAAAGCATAACTGTCTCTTTTAAGCACTTCCTGATATTGCTCTTTTGTGAGAGTGTATTTGGCATCGCCAATTCCCTTGACAAAATTTGAAGGCATGGAATCGATATCCGGAGCGCCATTTACCATTGCAACTTTTGTCTTGAATGGATTTTTTACATCACCCTTGATGCATTTGACCTTTTTGGTTTTGGAATACTTGTTGATATCTACGGTAACTGTGTATTTTTTGGCACTTAACTGAGGTTTTATGACAACGAATCCCTCTACATTTGCCTTTTTCTTAAATACCTTGCCGCCAATGCTTATTTTAACTGTATTGTTTGCAATGAACTTTTTGGAAGCTGTAATATATATTTTCAGGTAGCCGTTGGTGAGCAGTTTCGCATTTGCGATGTTGATTGAAAGCATATTGACAGTATACAGTTTATATGACTTTGAAAATGCATTGTAGGTCTTGTCCCCATTAAATGTGACCTTCAGTGTGCCTGAAGTTGAGGTTGTCTTGGTTGCAATTCCAAATTTGCCATTGGAATCGGTAGTTTTTGCATATGTTTTTCCGTTGAAGCTTACGCTCAATTTTTTATTTGCAACCGCCTTGCCGTTAGATGTGGTCAATTTCATATAATATGTGTTTCCTTTCTTAACAAAATTAGAACTTTTAACGATTTTCAAATCTTCCTTTGTCGAATTCGAAGCGACTTTATTTACATTTTTGCTGTCTGCTGATTGTGCTGATGCACCCA
Source organism: Methanobrevibacter sp. UBA188 (assembly GCF_905234905.1). NCBI lineage: Archaea > Methanobacteriati > Methanobacteriota > Methanobacteria > Methanobacteriales > Methanobacteriaceae > Methanobrevibacter > Methanobrevibacter sp. UBA188. The sequence goes on from NZ_CAJOJM010000079.1 coordinate 1,370, forward strand.
AAACATCATTATCTGAAATGTTTTCCGTTTGTTGGACAGGTTCAACATTTTCAGTGCTGTCTATTGAAGTTTCATCGGATTTGGTTAAATCCAACGTTTCATTGACTGAATTGTCAGATGCATAAGCAAAGCTGATGCTTAAAAACAATACAGCAAACAATATGGCTATTTTAACATACTTCATTTATTCACCACTTATTATTAATTTAAAGTGCCCAATCAGGAATTGGGTTCATTATATAAAATTATTTGTTCAATAATATATGTTTTATTGTTTAGATATTGGTTGTGATATTGGAATATTAAAAGAATTTTTGAATAAAGTTTTGACTTTACTCCACTTATATTGACATTGCAATAGATATATTAATATGAAATACAAAAGACTACTTTTCGCTTTAATTTTACTGGTTCTAACTATTGGGGCGGTCAGTGCAGGCGATTCAAATAGCACTGATGAAACAGTTAGCGATACATTGGAATTAGGCGATGAAAATTCAAATCTGGAGGCAGGCAGGGGAACTTTCACTGCTCTCAATCAAAGCATTGCCAAAAGTTCAACTGTAACATTGTATAATGATTACGAATACGACTCCACTGAAGACAGCGAACTGTTTGGTGGAATAAGCATTGACAAGGACATGACAATCAACGGTAACAATCATGTAATCTACAGTAACTCTGCACGTACATTCGTAATTTCCGAAAACTCAAAAGTAACAATAAATGACCTGAAAATAGTAGGCTTAAACCAGAACAAATTCTATTCCGGAGGAGCCATCTTCAACATGGGGTCTTTGACACTGAACAACTGTACAATTGAAAACAGTACCGTCGCAAGAACTGGGGGTGCAATATATAACTCCAATCTGCTTTCAATAATAAACTGCCACTTCAACTACAACACAATAAAAGTTGTCGATGATGAAGATGAGGCCATCGGAGGTGCAATCTACAATACCAAAACTTTAGTATCCATTGGAAACTGGTTTACCGAGAACAGCGCCCAATTCGGTGGAGCTATTGCAGATATGGGAACCTCCAGCATATTGAACACCAATTTTTACATGAACATAGCCCGAGCAAGTGGCGGTGCCATCTACAACAATAGGGATACCAAATGTTATGTCAATGATTCCGTATTCATGCTCAACAAGGCAAAATTCGGAGGTGCCTTATATAAGTGTGATGCTGTTTCCTGCGTATTTTTGGCAAACACTGCAGATTATGGAAACAACATGCTGTGGGGAAGTGCGGACAACTGCACCGAGGCAAGAATCGACAACGATTATGTAAATGTAACCATGTTGCCTGAATACAATAAGAAGGTCACAATTACCCAATCCGGAAACTACAAAAACGACAAAATGATATCCATTAAGGTTGTTGACAAAAATGGAGATCCTGTGGCATATGAAGAGATGGACATTTTCATCTTCAAGGAAAACAATATGGATGAAATTTATCTGACTGATTTTGAATACACATTGTCAAACGGAATAGCAACCTACAGGATGAATTTGAACCCTGGAAACTATGTTGTTGCATCAAGATGTGCTGATGAAGATTCAAACATTGCAATTCTTACAAACGTTAAAATCTCTAAAAAATCAGTCACCCTAAAGCCGACAAAGCTTACAACAACATACCAGTCCGGAAAATCATTTGCAGTGAAAGTGGTTGACAATAACAACAAGCCTGTAAGCGGTGTGACAGTGAAACTTAAAGTCTACACAGGCAAAAAGTACAAAACAGTTACTTTAACCACTAATTCAAAAGGAATTGCATATTATGGAACTTCATCACTTGCCGTAGGAAGTCACAAGGTTGTCATAAGCGTTGGAACCGGATTCAGTGCAAAATCCGTTTCATCCAGCATAAAAATCAACCCTAAAAAGTTAAAAATTATAACACATACCTCCGCTTCAAAGGATTCAAGCCTACTTGTCTGTGGAATATATGACAATGGTGCTAAAATGTTTCTAAACAAAGTAAAAGTGCAGGTGAAAGTCTACACCGGCAAAAAGGCCAAGACATTCAATCTGGTAAGCGGCCCAGAACACAAGCTGGTCAACAGCAATGGAATCTGTGCAATTCAGACAAACAAGTTTTCAGCAGGCACACACAAGGTCAAAATCATTGTGAAAGGCCCTAAATACACTGGATCTGCCACTACAAAACTTGTAATCAAAAAATCCGCAAAAAAATACCCACAATTTAGCTATGCCATATCAAACGGTGTAGGAAGATATGTTAAATAACTTGACTTTGCCTGGTCGCTTCCGGCACTGTATCTCATACATTCAAGTTGAGCGACATTAACGCAAGGTTATTTCAATGCAATGTAAATCATTGCAACTTTTTTTATTTTTTTCAATATGGGGATGATTTTTGAGACATTAACGCCAGCGTTTTGAGAATTGGGAGTGATTTTTGCTCCTGGATATATATCCTCGAGTTTTTTGAATTTGAATTTGG
>NZ_CAJOJM010000079.1:3901-4629 GCF_905234905.1 Methanobrevibacter sp. UBA188
ATCGTTTACAAAATAAGAATAAAGCTCATCCTTGACTTCTGTGTCTATCTTGAACTTGAAATTGACGATTGGCTGATCCTTCCCGTTAATGTTTCTGTAAACCTGCCTGTAGGAAATCGGAGTCAGTTTGCCAATGTAGTAGAATTCAATTCCCTCATCATTGCTTTTCTGAATGAATAGCTGGGTATCGACTCCATTGTAGTTAATCAGAGGTTCCAGTTCTGGTGAAGAGGTTTTCCTGTTGTTTCTGCTCATCCAATTGAACACTTCCTTTGAAATGAAATGGTCTTCGTAGTTGATTGTTTCTGAAATGTCTTCCGACTTGTTGTAGGTTACAAAAATCGGACAGGTGTCGTATTTGATTTTGTATCCGCCGATGTTTTGTCCGTTCATGAACCTTTCCCAGTTCATGAGCCTCAATACGTCTTCCCTTGAGTATTTTTCATATAGTCTGAAAGGTTTTTCGTCTGCATAGACATTTTCATACTTGTAAAATCCGTATTTGATTGCATCCTTTATCTGGCTTAAGGAAACTGGATTTGTTATCGCATCCCTGAATGTGTCGGATATTTCAAATCTGTAGTCTTCATTGTCCTTGAGGTTGCGATAGATGCTTTTGTCGAATTTGAAGAACAGATTTTCAATGTCAATGTCATCCTGTGATATGAACTGTATGGTGTTTGCCTGATAGTCGTCGCTTGTCTCCTTTCTGTAGAAGTTCATGCTCA
>NZ_CAJOJM010000079.1:4666-6624 GCF_905234905.1 Methanobrevibacter sp. UBA188
CATAGGTTTCATGCAGGTACTTTTCCACCTGGCTTACTGTAAAATACCTGTTGTATATAAGACAGCTTAAAATCACAAGCTCGTGGGGTCTTATTCCCTTGATTAGCTTTTTTGAAATGAATCTCAATACGGCAAGCTCCTCCTCTTTAAGTTCGCTAGAATAGTCATCTTCGACATATTTCAGGAATGTGTGGTATGTGTCAAACTTGTTGTGGTTGAGGATGATTTCGGGATTGAATTCTCCTTGAATTGCGAAGTCATATAATGAAGGAATTCTTCCAAGCTTATATTTTAATTGATTGTACTTTTCTTTAAACAGTGCCACTTTTGAAAATGATGAGTTGTTGATTGAATCATATATACGCTTTTTAGAAATTTCATCAAAATTGATTGATGAAGCTCCAGGAATGATCTTGTTTCCCTCCATCACATATTTCCTGTACTTGTCCTTGTCATATGACCTGTCACCGGATAGGGCAATCGGGATCATGAAGTTGTTCTTGTAGTTGCCGATGAAATCCAGAATCACCACAAACTCCTTGTTCTTGTATTTTCTAAGTCCTCTTCCAAGCTGCTGGATGAAGATGATTGGAGACTCGGTTGGCCTTACAAGCAATACCTGGTTGATTTCTGGAATGTCCACACCCTCATTGAATATATCAACCGTGAAGATGTATTCAAGCTTATTTGGATTGCTGTCGTTTGTTAGGCGGTCGATTGCTTCAAGACGCTTTTCCTGCGGATCATCACCTGTCAGTACAATTGAAGGGTGGCCTCTTTTTGTAAATTCCTCTGCTAAAAGTTGGGCTTCCTTTTTTCTGGAACAGAATACCAGTGCCTTTATCCTGTCTCCCGAATATCCGTAAAACTCGGACTTTTCCAGAAGGTAATTGACTCTCTTTTCAGATGCCAAAAGATTGAAGTCCCTGAAATCATCATTGATGGTGTTATCGTCAAATTCCACGTCAGTGATTCCGAAATAGTGGAAAGGACAGAGCAAATCCTCTTCCAAAGCTTCCTGAAGTCTGATTTCATGGGCGATGTTGTTGTCGAAAAGGTCATAGATGTTGAAGCCGTCAGTCCTTTCAGGTGAAGCAGTCATTCCAAGATAGAATTCCGGCTCGAAATAATTGAATATCTTTTGATAGCTCAATGCACCGGCCTTGTGAACCTCATCAATGATGATATAGTCAAAATAATCCTTGTCATATCTGGTGTAGACGTCATCCTTGCTCATTGTCTGTATTGTCGAGAAAAGATAAGGCTTTTCAAAGTCCTTTGAGTTTCCAGATAATAAACCGAACTTGTCATGGTCTGTAAAAACGTTTTTATAGGCTTTTATAGACTGCTTTGCAATCTGTTCACGGTGAACCAAAAACAGAAACCTTTTTGGCTTGAAGTCATTTACCGCAAAGGCGGAAGCATATGTTTTTCCGGTACCTGTTGCGGAAACGAGAATTGCTTTCTTTTCACCCTGTTTGATGAGATTTCTGACATTGTCCAGAAACTGCTCCTGCATATAGTTCGGCGTTAATGTGACGTTAGTTTCCTTGATGCTTTGGGTGATTTTTCTAAGGTCTGAAAATTTCCTGCTGTCATCGTAAATCTTTTCATATTCTGGAAGCACGTCAGTTGAATTCGGATTTCAGGTCACTCAGCATTTCCCCTTCTGTCAGTGAGGTAAACTCAACGTTCCACTCCTTGTTGACGGAAAGTGCATTCATGGTCAGGTTGGAGCTTCCCACAATTCCTCTGTAGATATTGTCCTTTTTGAAGAGGTATCCCTTGGTGTGAAAGCCTTCCTTTTCCTGCAGGTAAAGTTTAACTTCAATGTTTTTAAAGCTCTGAAGCTTTTTCAGTGCTTTCGGTTCGGTGAAGTTCAGATAATCAGTCGTAAGGATTTTTCCCTTAATGTTGTTTTCCTCAAGGTAGCGAAACTCCTCCAGAAGCGGTGTTAT
>NZ_CAJOJM010000079.1:6680-7537 GCF_905234905.1 Methanobrevibacter sp. UBA188
TTGATGACCTTGGAATTTTTGTCATTGTACAATAGCTTTGGCTTAAAGTCAGAGCTGGAGCTGATGTGCTCGTCAATGAATGCTGTTCTTGCTCCGTTAATGATGTCGTCGGTGTTCAGGTTATTCATTTTCAAGATGTTCTATCAGTTGGTTGATTTTGTCAAGCTGCATTTGGAATTCCTCTTCTCTAGGAGTTCCCTTTACTTTTTCCAGTTTGCCTTCAAGTTCAGCCTTTTTGTCTTTTGCCATTTGTAATCTGTCCATGTTAATCCTCCATGGTATTTTTAAGATAATCCACAGCCTCGATGTCGGCTGGAATCCAGTTAACGTTGTCAAGTTCGTCTTTGGCAAGCCACTTTGCATCGTTGTGTTCTAACAGTTTTGGAGTTCCTTCAGTTATTATCGCTTCAAAGCAGCTCATCTTGAGATAAAAAGTAGGATATTGATATTCCAGATTCAATGCGAATTTTGTGGGTTTTATTGTGCAGTCAAGCTCTTCTTTTATTTCTCTTATTAGAGCTTCCTCTTTGGTTTCGTTGGCCTCTATTTTTCCGCCTGGAAATTCCCACATGTTAATGAACTCGCCATATCCTCGTTTTGTGGCCAGAATCTTATTGTCCTTTTTGATAATGGCCGCTACAACATTTAAAGTTTTCATGATACTCTGGTTAAATATTTGGCAGCTTACGTTATAAAGTTTCAGGAAAAAATAACACAACGACATTAGGGAAACATTTAGGTCATGATTTATAATCTAAATTGTTAGTTTTTTGAATATACAAATTATTTAATTCTATAAAATTGATTTTAAAAAGAAATATTGCTTTATTATCCAAACAAAGAGTTTTAAATATCAT
>NZ_CAJOJM010000080.1:0-3651 GCF_905234905.1 Methanobrevibacter sp. UBA188
CAACTTTTCCAATAATACTCAAGTAGTTACCTTTGCATCATTAGTTGGTTCAGGTTATGTCAGTGATTATAGTAGATGTTCAGGATTTGTATTTCCACCATCCCAGTTTCACCCAGTATAGATGAAAATATTTAATTATCATGATTTCTAAAAAAAGTAGTGTAGAGAGAACATAAGTATGACAACTTTCGCATGCCCTTTCATACTCTTCCTCTCCAAATAATTTTAATTAATTAATATTCTAATTTTTAAATTATATATAATTAATCGGACAATTAACACATTGCAGTGATGTTGCTTTTCTTAAGCCGATATGGTAAAATGTATAATTATTAGATAACAATACATATAATCATGGCATTGATTAAATTGTCCGATAAAGATTTGGTTGAATTTAAAAGCTTAATGCAGGAATCATTTCAATTGGGTTATGAAGAGGTCTTTGGCAAAAGTGAAGAATTAATACTGCCTGAAAAAGACATTGACGAATGCTTAAACAAAAAGAATAGCCATTCCTATGTAATGAAGAACAACCATGAAATACTTGGTGGTGCGATTGTGGAAATAAATGAAAAAACACAGCACAACCATTTGGATTTTTTATTTGTCAATGTTTCCACACAAAACAAGGGTATCGGACAAAAAATCTGGAGTGAAATAGAATCTTTATATCCCTATACTGAAATATGGCAAACAGTTACGCCCTACTTTGACAAAAGGAATATCCATTTTTATGTAAACAAATTGGGATTTCATATAGTGGAATTCCAATGAGAAAAATCCAGACAGGGACTGGGATGAAAATCATCCTATGGCAGAACAGGAAATGTTTAAATTAGAAAAAAGAATGAAAAAATAAATGTCTAACATTAACGACTGCAATTCAATATTTGAAAATTGCTTTGAAAAACCCTGCTATATGTATGAGTTGAATCAAGTTTGATTTTCAATATCTCTGGCGTTAATGTCAGCACCTCCCCAAATGAAAGTTTTGAGAATTAGCTTTGTTTAAACGAAATGTTCGTATTTTTATAGGAGTTCTTCATATAAATTAAAGAGTTTTCAGTGATGAAAAATCGATAAGCATCGGAACTTTTTTATATGTTTCATATGAACACTATTGTTGATTTTTGGAGTATAATGTAATTGAAATTATAAGTGTTTTTCAACCAAATCCAGCAATAATTCACTGGCTGTTGCATAACCTCCCATTTGTGCGTGCATCTGGGAACCTGAATCCTCATCAAACAGTAAATACTCCTTTTCACAATCAAGCATGTCATAAAATACCTTTGCTTCGCCTTGAGTCATCTCGGAAGTTCCATCCATCACGATTGTCATGCAGTCCAAATCATCAATGATGTCTGTATTGTCGAATTTTCTAAGTTCGTCGCATATTGTATCGGCTGTTGCGCCATGTTTGTAAATGTAGTCTTCAAGCATGAAGTCCAGTTGTGCAGGACGAATCCTTTTCGGCATTTTCTCAATCACTGCCAATCGCTCAGCAAATGCCCCTCCCCAGTTAATGTTGCCAGGATCTACAATGCACATACTGACACGTTCATCATTAATGGCAGCACGCGGAACTAGAAATCCCCCAAAGCTGATGCCGAACAATATTATGTTGTCTTCATCAATGCAGTCATAATTCTCCAGACAATAATCGATGATTGGAGTTATTACGTTTTCTATATCATGCCTGAATGTTATTCCATTCATTCTTAAGGCAAATCCCTGTCCCGGACCATCATAAACAAGACAGTGGATTCCTCTTTTTAGGGCTTGCCTGTATATCCATGCGGTGTCTTCCGCAAATGTGTCACGGCCGGGAGTCAATATCATCAATGGAGCCTTATCACCGGCAACTGGAGACTTATAGAAATGTGCAGGCATGAATGTATTTTCATAAGGCAGTTCCACATATGTTGCGTCAATGTCTGAAACTTCCAGATATTTATGATAGCAGTCCAGGCTATTTTGAGAGTATTCGGCTAAACGCTCATCATCTGTTGAGTTGAAATACATCAGGGAAACTCTCCAGTATGTTGATGCTCTAAGATATGCGCTTTCTTTTGTTGCATTGCTGTTTGATTCATCCGCTCTTTTTTCCAAGGTTATTGCCATTTGAGACCATGCATCTATCCATTCTGTGCCTGACTTGAACTTTTCTGTAATCTCAAATACTTCTCCGATATCCGCCATCTGCAGATATGTCAATCCTAAAACATGTCTTATCAGTGCATCCTGCAGGATGTTTTCACTGAATTTCATGCTTGACCAGTGTCCTTCAACGCCTATTTTCGGCATTTTCGGTTTGAATAATTTTGCCATATTATCACCTATATATTCTTTATGAATTCATGAGCTTTCTTAAAATCCTTTTCATTGGGATGGCCTTTAGCTATTCCGCCAATTTTTTCAAAAAATCCGAATGTATCATAGCCTCTGCATGAAAATCCACCAACAAAATCACAATTTTGTGCTTTGATGATTTTTTGGATGCCTCTTGCATAATTGATGTAGTTTATGCCACAGGTATAGACAGTAAATACTTTCTTTCCTGCCAAATCAATTTCTGAGGCTAGTTTTTCTATTCCTTTGTGAAGCTTGTGATAGTAAACTCCTGAAGCAAATCCTATTGCATCATAGTTTGAAAAGTCTGTAGCTTTAGCTTGTGATATCTTGAATAAATCTATTTCTTTTACTGTTGCCATTTCATCAATGACCTTTTTTGTATTTCCATGATGGGAGGATACGTATATTATTGCAGTTTTCATGTTGTCCACTCGCTAAATTTATTTCATATAAAATTATTGCCTATGAAACTATTTCATAGAAAACTATTTTAAAAGCATCGTATATAAATGTTACTATGTCAGAGAAAAAATTGGGATTTCTAATCGGAGACCTTTTTTATACCTATACCAACTACCTGAACAATGCATTAAAGGAAATGGACATAACCATAAGCCAAGCAAGAGTTTTGCTGGTTTTGGCTAAAAACGATGGTGTTTCAATTGACTTTTTAGCAAACAAAACAAATATAGGAAAAAGCAGCATTACCAAATCCGTAAAGATTTTAGCAAAAAAGGAATTCCTAACAAAGGAAATAGATCCTGACGATAACCGAAAAAAAATTATCAAGATAACCTCTAAAGGAAAAGAAATACAAAAATTTGCAATCAAAACAAATGAAGAAATCGAAAATAAATTAAATCCCCAAATCGGTGAAAAAGAAATGGCTGATTTAAAAATAAAATTAGAAGAATTAATAATTTTAATCGATTCTTAATGATAATGAAATAAAATAAATTTCATATTAGAGTTTTGTGGTTCAAATCGATAAGGTTGCGAACTATATCATATGTTTTATACGAATGAAAATTTTTAATTATTATAAGTTCAAAAAAAGTAGTGTAGAGAGACCATAAGTATGACAACTATCTCATGCCCTTTCATATAATACCTCAATTATGTTAATTAATAATATTTTACTTTTTTAAATTATATATAATTAATAGCTACTTTTTCTTTTCATGAATATTAATTCAAAATATTTGTATAAAGTTGATTGAAAAATATGCATAAGTGGTAGAACTTTTTCGTGAGTTTCAATGAAACAATGTTCTCTAACCTTTTTTACAACATCAT
>NZ_CAJOJM010000081.1:0-3505 GCF_905234905.1 Methanobrevibacter sp. UBA188
TATTATTAAGTTTTTGTTCTCCATATTATGTCTCCCATGTATTGATCCTGTTAGTATAAATTTGGTTCATTCAGAATAATCTCATCAGATTACAGTTGAGAATAGAAATCACCATCTCTCATGAACGGTTCCTTCGGATCTTCTCCGCTGATTGCACGGCTCTTATCCTCTATGAAATTTCCGCTCGGAGTCCAGAACCCATATCTTCCATCCTTATAACCATATTTAAAGTTTCCTTCTGTTCTTTCAATATAAGTATCAGTTGAATGGGTTGGCTGTGATTCTACAACCTTCTCTTTTTCTTTGACAGTCAATTTTTGTGTTGTATTGTTTCCAGTGTAGTTTTCATTTCCACCATAAGTAACATTGACATCGTATTTTCCTTTCTTCAAGTTCAAATCCAGTTTCGCCTTACCTTTGGAGTTTGTTTTTACGGTTTTATTGGCCACAACCTTTCCTTTACTGTTTTTGACTGTAATGTTGACCTTTTGCTTGGACAGTGGAGTCTTATTCAAATCAGTCAGCTTGACTGACAAATTATCTCCTTCATATAAAGTTTTATTACTATCGACTTTGATTTTTGTCGGTTCCTTGGCATGCATCGGCTTTAATACCATAAATCCGATTGCAGCAGCAAGAATGACAATTATAACAATCAATATTATAATGATATTTTTGCTTTCCATATAAGTTCCTCCCATTAAACTAATACTATTTATACACAAATTAGATAATAATATTTTCTACAATGAAAACAATATGTAAATAATCAAAACAAGATGATATTTTGATAATTTTTTCCAAAAACAGTTGAATAAACGGCCAAGTAGACAAGAAACTATAAGCAATAGAGCATGAATACCTTTCACTTGCCAAAAGAAATCCGATAAAGTTTCCAAACAAGCCAGCAGGCGAATTTTTCATCAAAAAGGACGGCTGTGTACTGGCCTTAAGCGATGATTATTATTAAAACGACCCTAAAAAGAGGATTTTTTCATTATTTCAAATTTGGAAATTTCCTAATCCTGTATAATGCTGTCGGACATGCCAAAATGAAACATGCCACTGATGTGAGGATAAGCAAAAGCCCTGCTTTTTCATCGATGAATAATCCTCCTATAAATGTTCCAACTGCCCTGTTCATGTTGTTGATGAAGAGGTATGCTTCGTTTGCAAATTCAGGGGCTTCCCTTATTGATGAGCCCAACCAGTATTGGGAAATCGTATGCATTGAACCGTCCATAATGCCGAAAAGGATTAACTGTACGAATGTGAATCCAGGAACTTTAATTCCAAGGCCTAAAAATATGACAACAACTGCAAAAACAATCGGATATAGCACAATTGGAAGATTGTTCCTTTTGCCAATGAAATATCCAAAAAGACTTGTTCCGCAAACTGCAGCTATACCGTTGGCAAATAGGAATATTGATATTAAATCAGCTGGAATCTTGGTGAGAACTTCCAGCACTACGGAAAAATAATTGTAAATCATGCTTATTGCAACACCGTTGAACTCCTCGACTTCACCAAAGTCGAGGTAGTTCAATAAAAGGAAACTGCAAATTATACAAAAAATCTTAAATCTAATGTTTTTACTTAAAACATTTAATAAGTTTTAAAGACATATAAACTGATATTTGCATACTTATCTATTTTGTTAAAATTAACCATCTAAAAACTTATTAAATAAGAAAAACAAAAATTAGTATTGAAAATAGATTATAATGAGGCATGATACTTATGGAAATCTATCATGGAAGTACAGTAATTGTCAAACAACCTGAAATTAGAATTGAAAAATACAATAAAGACTTTTACTTTGGATTTTACTGTACAATTATGGAACAGCAGGCAATCCGTTGGGCAACAAGATTTGGTGAAGGAATAGTCAATGTATACGAATATGAACCTGATGATTCACTGAAAATTCTAAAGTTTGAAAAGATGACAGAAGAATGGTTGGATTTCATAATAGCCTGCAGAAGCGGAATACCACATGAATGGGATATTGTCGAAGGTCCAATGGCAGACGATACAATTTACAACTACATTCAGGAATTTCAGGATGGTAAAATCTCAAGAGAGGCATTTTGGGTATTGGCGAAATTCAGATATCCAACTCATCAAATCTGCTTCAACACAGAAAAGGCACTTGGAACAATAACATTTAAAGAAGGGAGGAAAGTTCATGGATAAAAATAACAATTCCCTGTTTTACACCTGCAGTTTGATTGAATTCATATCTAGACAGACAAAAAATGATCGTAAAGATGTTATTGAATACTTAGGTGAAGATTTGGAAAGAATATATGACTATGAAGACGTATTTCACTGCGAACCAATTGAAAAAGTGGCTGATGATTTCATAAACCGAAACAACATTCCCGCCGGTGAATTTGACAATATTTCAACATGCAAATACAATGTTCCAGATTACTGGGAAATCGGAGAAGTATTTGAAAGACTAATTGAAGACAACTATAGCGAAAAAGAAGTCTTTGATGGGATAAGAGAAGTATACTCCTCATGGCTGGCTGAAAAAATACTGAATTTCAACTCAGATTTATATTACCAATCAAGAGAATACTTGACTGAATGTTATAAAGATGGAGAAATAATTATTTCTTAAATCCAATTATATAAAAGAATACTTTGTGATTATTATACTTATTATCCATTCACAATTAATATTATATTCAAACATCCCCTTAAATTATCAGAGCGATAGCTTCAATTCTTAAAATATATAATAAATTAATCGATTATCCAATGAATTCATACAAAAACATTCTGATATTGGCTGGAGTGGATTTATAGGCATGAGAGTTATCCATGCACATCATTATGAAGGAATTATTCTTGATTTGCTTTGGGATGCGATTAAAGTTGATGTGCCTGAACTAAAAAAATATGTAGAAAAAATATTGAATGAATGATAAGCCAGTGAACTGTAATTTATATACTCATCTATTTGACTGTAAACTATGAAAAATTAAAAAAATAATTAAAGATTAACACAAGCGCTATAACCCATGCTAATGCAAAGTCCAATCACTCCATGAACTAAAAACAAGCACTATTCAACATCAAAACCCTTTTCTATCATGCTGTTTTTAAGAATCTCCATTGCTTTTATCGTATCAGACCCTGAAACTCTCTTAATCATGCGATTGTTTTCATTAAACCTTCCGATGAAATAATCCTGCTGCTGCTTACTTACTAGGTCCAGCCGAGTATAGTTTGTAAGGCATTCCAGAAGGGCGAATACTCCTCGGTTTAAAGCTTTTGCACACGGATGGTTTTTGACGATTTCTACAACATCACTAGTTATGATATAAGCTTCTCCATTTGATGTTACATGGTCTTTAATCGGATCCATCTTTCTGATGTCTGTGACATCACAAATGACATATGCTTCTGCATTTTTCAGTATTGCAATGTCAACATCGTCTGTAAACTCTCCAATATCAAGGTTTCCGATGGTTGAATTTACGAAATTTAT
>NZ_CAJOJM010000082.1:0-3465 GCF_905234905.1 Methanobrevibacter sp. UBA188
ACATACAAAACCAAAACCAATGCAAAAGGTGTCGCAAAAGTAACCATCAAATCCAATGCCCTGAAAAAGCTCAAAGTAGGCAAAAAAATAACCTATCAGGCAACATATCTGAAAGATACTGTTAAAAAGACTGCAAAAATTAAAAAGTAATTGCTTCGGCAGTTACTTTACTTTTTTTTAATCAATACACTTTTAATGAAATCAATTGCTTTAATTGACTTATATTCATTTTTTAACAAATATTATATCATAATATTGCTTATATTGTGTATAAAATAAAGGCAATATGGGAGAAGAAATTATGAAGTTTAAAAAGATAATGTTTGTTAGCATACTCTTGCTGGCAATTTTAACAATAGGTGCTGTCAGTGCATCAGGGGAAAATATGACCTCGGATGATTTGACAGTCACAGAGGACATGTCAGTTGAATCAACAACTGATGATGTGAAATTAAGTGTTGGAGACAATACTGAATTATCAGAATTAATCTCTAATTCATCCAGTGGGTCAATAATAAGTTTAGAAAAAGATTATGAATACTCTAATTCTTCAAGTGAGGGAATCACAATAGATAAACGATTAACAATTGAAGGTAATGGTCATTCAATTGATGCCAAATCGTCATCAAGGATATTTACAATATCCGGAACTGTCACCCTTAAAAACTTGATTTTGAAAAATGGCCAACATGAGGACCATGGTGCAATAGTTGCTGACGACGAGACATTGTATTGTGAAAACTGTACATTCATCAACTGTAAAAATACCTGGAGAATGGGTGGTGGAGCAATATATGCTGCCTATGGATATGTTAAGGATTCAACATTTATTAATTGTACCTCTGATGATTCTGGGGGAGCAATATGTTGGCAATACACAAATCAAGGCGAAGTATATAATTCAAAATTCATTAACTGCAGTGCAGAGTATGGTGGAGCAGCATATCTTGGAGCATATTATGACAACAATACATTTGTCAATTGCAGATCTGATTATCGTGGAGGGGCATTGTACTGGTATGCCTACAAAAGCACCTCATCATATAGGAAAGACAATTATCTGAAAAACTCAAAATTTGTTAATTGCAGTGCAAAAATGGGTGGTGCACTTTATTTAAGGGAATATACCTACACAATATCTGATAATTCCTTTGAAAATTGCCATGCAAATAAAGGAGGAGTAATTTACTCCACTTCATTTGGCGTATTAAAAAACAACAACATAACAAATTGTTCCGCAGATATTGGAAGCATATATTATATGCAGGAGGAATATAATGAAGAGAATTTCATTTTTTCAAGCATTTCCAGATTTGAATGTGATATTCCGTCTGCAGTATGGAGCAAAGGAAAATACAATGTAACCTTCAAATTGGATAAAAGCTCCAATGGAGTTGTAGTTCTAACAGTTGCCGGTGAATCACGCAATTCAAGTGTAGTGAACGGTAATGCTACAATTGAACTGTTCAATTTTGAAAATATTTATAGTGATACAGATTTAGACTATAAAATTGAATATGTTGAAGATGGTGAAATCAAATATTCCCAAAACTCCAAATTCAACGTGAGAACTGCCGGACCCGGAGAGTACAGTTTCGATGTGACATGTCCGGAAGAAATTTTTCATGGAAACATGTTAAAAGCAAATGGAAGTGTTTCAAATCATATTGATGGACAGGTTTTAATATATTTGGGTACATCATCATTTCCATACCAAGAAAGATTTGATGTTGATGATAAGTATTATGTCTATTCATATGATTTGAATGTCAGAAAATATAATTTGATATTCAAGTTCATACCTGAGGACAGTTATTATGAAAGCAAAACATTCAACACAACATTGACTGTCAGTCCATTTGTAATTACATTGCCTGAAACAGTAATCATTGGTACATATAATGATGGAAAATATAGCTTTGCAGATTCTAAAATGAAAATTGAATGGGATTTTGATGTTGATTATTATGATTCTTTTATAGTTTACATTGATGGTAAGGAATACTTTACCGGCCAAACAACAATCTCCTCACTAGATTTAAGCAATCTGACATATGGTCAGCATACTTATGAATTCAAATACCTTGGAAATACTTATGACTCTGTTTCAAAAAGTGGTTCATTCAAAACAGGATACAGTGCTGTGTCACCTTCTCTAAATGTTGAATGGAATGATAAAGCAGAAGTTGTTGTATATCTTCCTGATGGTGCAACTGGCAGTGCAACTGTAAAAATTGGTGATAATGAATACCCTGTCCAAGTCAATGACTCCAAAGCCAGAGTAACTGTATCAAATCTATTAAAAGGAACATATAATATTGGAATATCATATTCCGGAGATGGAAATTTCCCTAAAATAACATTGGAGAATATGAGTAAATTATATAGCTTTTATAAAATTCATGTTCCAAAAAGCATCAAATTGGGGGAAAAATATGCATTGATCAATTTAACATTGCCAAAAAATGCAACAGGTTATTTGACAGTCACATATAAAGGAAATACTCTGCGTGAAAAGTTGGTTGATGGATATGCACAAATTAAACTGTCAAATATTTCATCAGATTATTCTTTAACTTATGGATATGACGGTGATGACTATGATGTATATTCCAGTTGGCAAAGCGTTGATATTTCCGTAAATACTGAATCAGAAATCACTCGAAATATAACTGATTTGGGTTCCATTGAAATTACTGATCTTCCACTAGATATTAAGGGAAGTATTCTTGCATACAAAACTTCAGTTTCAAATTCCAATCTAATTGCAAATGTCACTCCATCTAACGGCAAGGCAATTATTCCATTAACTGGATTGAAATTGGGAAATCAAAAGGTATATCTTAAATACAGTGAAGATGATAGTTTCTCCCATATAGTTACAGTGCATGTTACTCCAAAATTGACATTTACTGGGGGAAGTGTCATTTCAGGTGTGACTCCACTTTTAAAAGTTGAATTGCCGAAAGATGCAACAGGCAAAGTATATTTGACCTATGGTACTGGATATAACTTCATGGCAGGTTGGGCAGGTGCAGGTGAGGTAACCATAAAACCTGCATTTGTCAAAGGACAGGTAGTAGTGATAACTCCTGAAAACTTCACTGCCGAAAAACTTTACTTTAATTTCTATATTCAGGACAGCAAATATGGAACATGGCGGAGTGAGTATGAAGATCGCTATATATACATATTTAATGTAACCAATGATGTCTCCAAAGTTGTGGATACAATTGTAATTGATAACATTACCTATGAGAATGAGACAAACACAACTCCCGGATCTGATATTCCTGGTAATGTTACTCCTGGAAATAAAACCGATGACATTCCAAAAGCTCCAACAGTTGATCCTAAGATTGTAGCATCAAATGTCAATGTTGTATATTCTGCAGGTTCATACTACACAATAAAAGTTTACGGAAATGACGGAAAACTTGCTAATGGAGTAACTGTTAAAATTAC
>NZ_CAJOJM010000083.1:0-6501 GCF_905234905.1 Methanobrevibacter sp. UBA188
ATTTTTGCAACATTTTTGGATATTTTGCTGTTGTTTTATGTAGCTTTGCGTCCTGTTTCTTCAACATTCAGAGATACGGTTTTCGCTTTTGATATAATTTTATGCGCAGTCCTGTGGATAGAATTCATCTACAGCTATTTGAAATCCGAAGATAAAAAGCAGTACCTGATTGAAAATTCATTAAGTATCCTGGGAATGTTACCTATCAATTTCGTATTTCTTAGAGCATTAAGATTAGTGAAACTTATCCAGTTGATTAAGCTGTTTGTTCTTGCAAGGGATAGTGAAAAAACCATTTCCGACTTTTTGAAGCATACTTATCTGGATAAGATAATTCTGGTGGCAATCATTTTCACATTCATTTTGACAATATCCATCCGCCTTGTTGATCCTGATATCCATGATATACATACGGCCTTGTGGTATGTCATCGTTTCCATAACCAGTACAGGATATGGGGATGTCGTTCCATCAACACTTTCAGGGCGAATCGTTGGAATGATTGCAATGATTGGCGGTATTTTGGTTTTCGCTTCATTCACCGCTGTAATTTCATCATTGTATATTTCAAAAATCAATAAGGACAATCAGGATGATGTGAATCAAAAAATTGAAAATCTCACCTCTGAAATTGAAAGGCTCAACGAAAAAATTGATGAGCTGAAAAAGGAATGAATTAGTTTTATTTATTCATCGGATTGAATCCGAATACTTTTCCGGCCAATTTGAATGCCAAAGGATTCACAATCATATTTACGATGAAGTAAGCTACAATCCATCTAACCGGCCATTGATAAACGAGCACATCTACAGGCAATTGTCCATTAGGAACTCCAAATATCAATGGCATTATGAAACTCATAATCAGGCTCATGAAAAATGCAAATGGGTTCCACAAACCTGTTTTCATACCTAATTTAAAGCCAAAGACTTTGTCTGCCAATTTAAGGGATAGGGGATGAGCAATGAAATTAACTATAAGATAAGCTACAACCCAACGAATAGGCCACATTAAAAAGCATATTTCAACAGGCATTCCCCGGGGGATTGCAAAAATCAACGGCATTACCATACTCATTATAAGGCTTATGAAAAAAGCTATCGGATTCCACAATTTCATCTTTAAACTCCTGTTTGATATATTATATTTTTTATATTAATAATTGTTGTCAAAAAAAAGAATACTGGAAATTAATCATTTTCTTCGTTTCTGAAAATTTGGTGATGAACTTGCTTTTTTCAAGTATTAAAAATAGGATGGAAGAGTGTTATTCACTCAATATCCGGAAATCTAGAATGCTATTGGAGTAACATTGTTGATTTCGTTGAACTTATCTTGGACTGTCTTCAGTTGGGTCATGTTTGTTTCGCCTGAAGATTTTGCCCAGAAAACCACAACATGCTTTTCTCCGCTATCGTTTATGACTTCTGAAATTCCATGGGTTTTGTGAAGTTTGTCTGTGAAGTTTGCACTATGGTCTGGATTTACGCTGATTTTCATGTCCTTGTCCTGGGTTATGTATTCGTCCCCGTCATCATAAATCAGGTTGTCAAGAGAGTCCTCATCGACGGTTTTGTTGTCTTCCTGCTTGTCAATGCATTTATAGATTCCAATTCCACCATCGCCATGGGAATTGGCATATATCACATAGTCGTCGCTGCCGAATATTTCCTTAACGGGAGCATCAATTTTGTATTCCTGTATGCTTGCGGCGCCGACACAGCCAATCAGAAGGGATGAAAGAATCAGTGCAATCAATATTTTTTTGAAATTCATTTTTTTCCTCTTTAATGTTATGTACCAAAAAATTATTTTGATGTACATTTAATAGTTTAGTTCTATGATTATTTATATATTTTGTCAAATTTTTTCCTTTGAACTGAATGTTATCAAAAAAGGCAAAAAATACACAGTCAAGGTGGTGACTTACTGGTTGAATTTACGAATCTTTTTAAGTTGATGTTAACAAATACAGTATTATAATTAGGGAGTTTTATTATGGATTTGTCAAAAATAGTTTCGTATTCCTTCAAATATCCATTCAGAAGCATTAAAAAAATGCTGGTAATCTGTCTGTTTTTCATTCTGATTGCCATCATTCCAATTGGCCTGATGATTAATAATGATTATGTTGTAGCCATCGGTGTGATTGCATTTTTCCTGTTTGTATTGTTTGTGCCGGGATATTTCCTGTCTATTGTTAGAATGGGTTCAACTCAATCAGCATTGCTTCCGTCCTTCAATCTGGTTAATAATATCTATGATTCCATCAGGGTGATATTTTTAAGAATGGTCTACATGATTGTTCCGGCTGCGGTATTTCTCATTGCTTTTAAGCTATTGAGCTCTTCAAGCAGAGATTTGATTTTAGAGTTTTTTCTAAATCTTAACTTTGCGCTACTGCTTATTATTCTCATATATCTTGTCTTTGAATTTTTATTGTTCTTTGCAAAAGCAAGATTGGCTTACTTCAACAGTTTGCCTGAAGCCTTAAAGATCAATAAGGTGGTGGGTGACATTAGAAGAATAGGAATATTTACCATAATCAAATGGGCAATAGTAATGCTTATATTGCTTGTTGTGGCTGGTTTCGTTTCATCATTTGTAATGGCGATTCCTTATGTGGGCTTTTTGATTTATGTGGTTGTTGTTATTCCAATACTTGAAAGCATTGCCAATTATTCCCTTGGACTGCTGTATTCAAATATTGCCAAAAGCTACGATGATGATTTGGGAAATTTCAGGAATATTGAATACCATGAGTATGGTAGGATTAAATAGGAAAAGTGCTTTGAATCACTTTTCAGTCTGAAACTTTTTTTGGATAGTTTTTAATTATGTAATACACTACGAGCCCTATAAAGTAACATAATACGTCCCAATAGTCAAATACGCTTCCTTTTCTAGTATACAGTGAAACATACTCACCTAAAAATGACAGGACTATGGTCATTAAAAATAATATCTTAAAAGAGTTGACCTCTTTTTCTAAAGTATAATACAGTATTACATTAATCGCTGCAAAATACAAAGGCACTGCTATCAAATCATTAAAATGGTCATTGAAGAATAAAACCCCCAATGATTTGAAGTAATATTGATTGGCAAAGTATAATATTACGCAGCTAATTAATATA
Organism: Methanobrevibacter sp. UBA188; assembly: GCF_905234905.1. NCBI lineage: Archaea > Methanobacteriati > Methanobacteriota > Methanobacteria > Methanobacteriales > Methanobacteriaceae > Methanobrevibacter > Methanobrevibacter sp. UBA188. The sequence continues at coordinate 3,139 of NZ_CAJOJM010000083.1, forward strand.
ATAACATCTTTTCTTATTTTCATTTTATAAGAATCCAACAATTGCTAAAATTATAATTACTACAATTACAATAATTGCTATTTCTTTTGTTTCCATAAATTCACATCTATATTTTTATTTATATTATTATTATTTAAATTATACTAATTTTTGTCTTGTTGTAGGGATTATGTTCAAATGATTTCGTTTTTGAAGAAGAATTGTAGAAAGTTTATTTCCGTTTTTTTGAAGAGATATGCAAATTAACCATCTATATAGAAAATATTTCACCTGTAATGACTTAAATTCCATAATAAAATTTAATATGCATGAAAAACATAATACAAATAATTAAACGAAAGGAGGGAATTATTATGGCAAATGCTATTCTTGCAGCAGTATTATCCTTTTTAATTCCAGGATTAGGTCAGGCTTATGCTGGTGATATTAAAAAAGGTGCAATTTTCTTTATAATAGCTGTTGTATTGGCAATATTATCATTCTTTACAGCATTTTTATTATCAATTATATCATTAATATTTGCAATTTACGCCGCTTATGATGCATATAAGATGGTAGAGATTTAATTTAAATGTTTTAAACGGAGAATTATTTTAATTCCTGTTATTTTTCTTTTTTTTTAATCATAAATTTCTGTTTTAATTTTTTCGGGTGTTAATTTAAGGTAGCATTTCGTCATGGATTAGATTATTATTTAAATGATTAAATGCATAATATAGTTTAATTATGAGCCAACATGTAAACGACATACAGATGCATCCGGTAAAATCAACTATTATGCTAGGTATACCTATCATACTGCTCTTCTTTTTGGATTCACTATATTCGGTTGCCGATGTTTACTGGGTCAGTGGTTTGGGCACAGCTGCCATCATATGTATGGGATTTATTTCCAATATAATCTATGCAATTGATAATCTGGGAGATGGAATCGGCAGGTCTTGCAATGTTCTAATTTCAAATGCATTTGGAGCAAATCAAATTGAAAAGACTGAAAAATATGCTGAACAGGGTCTGCTTTTAATTTTGCTTCTTTCCATCATTATCCCGTTTGTTACTATCCCATTTGTTGAGCCAATTTGTGTCATGGCAGGCATTTCCGAGTATACTGACATGATATTTGCGTATCTCGCTCCATGTTTGTGTTTTGTCATAACAATCATGATAAACAATTTCTTTTGTGCCGTCTTAGCCAGTGAAGGTGATACTGCAAGGTCATCAATTATAGTTGCGGCAGGAAATATTTTGAATATCATTTTGGATCCGATATTGATTTTCTACTTTAAGATGGGAATGTTGGGAGCGGCCGTTTCAACAGTATTTGGTGGACTATTGTCCATCCTGCTTTTTGTCTACATATATTCAATTAAAAAGGATACTCTTGTGAAGGTTCACCTTAAGGGTTTCAGATTGGATTTGGGGATAATAAGGGAAATTATCGTATTGGCCATTCCTATCATCATAACCAGTGTCATTATAACAGCTTTGGGAATTGTCGTTACCTATTCGCTTCACCTGTATGCCTCACCAATCGCAGTCTCTGCATATATTATCCTCCTTAATGTTCAATCAACAGTATTCTCTCCAATTCAGGGCATAATGAAAGGATTGTGCATTGTAACAGGACATTTAAATGGTGCAAAAAGATTTATAGAACTTAGGTGGACAATTAGAAAAATATTTTCCATGTGCTTCGTGCTTGCTATAGCTATTTCAATTGCACTTGCAGTCTTCCACGGTCCAATAGTGGGCTTATTTTCATCTGAATACGTCATTTTGGAGGAAGTTAAAAATATGCTGCTGTTTACTATATTGTTCATGATAACATTTCCAATAATTATGGGATGCAGTTATGTATTTTTAGGTCTTGAAAAAAGTACATATACTCTGATGTTTCTCATATTTAATTTAATAATCATGATAATTTCCATGATTTCATTTAACCACATTTTTGGCCTAAACAAATCTGGAATATTTTTGTCCATCATATTGAGCAATACTATTGAAGCTATTGTAATGATTGCTGTGCTTAAAAGAATGTTGGATTCCAAAATCGAAAACTCAGAGATTGAAAATCGGACCTCCATTTCTATTGGTGATTAAAACAATCAACTATTTTTGATAGTAATTTCTGATAATTTTATATTCTATTGTGTATAAACATAATAACGATTGCAATGAAAAGAATGACTAAAATTTTACTTGCCGTATTGATTTTGCTTGTTGTTTTTGCTGGAGTAGTTACTTTTACACAGCAATCAAAACAGCCTACTGCCGATAATCTCGATCAGTATGGAAAAATAATTGGAAGCAATTCAAATGGAACAGTATATAAGATAATTCAACAGTCCAGCGATACTGCAATAATGATTTTGGGAGTTCACAGTCTTGAAAGCGGCATTCACAATGCCACATATGAAGCAATAATGAACTTCACCAAAGACAACAGCCTTGACAAAAAGTACGTCATATACTTCATCCAGCTTAATTTCAAGGACAGCGGAATGAATACCAGCGATTATGATACAAACAGGCACATGGGTGAACTTCTTGCCAATGAATTTGTTGTTCCGGATATTGAGAATTATGATCCTTATGTCATCGTGGATGCCCATGAAATGGAAGACTATTGGGATTTGCAGAAATATGTTGGCGTTGTCGACAACAAATCATCCACAACAATGGATTATGCCAATAAGATAGGCGGTAACTTGAGCTATCCTGTATATCCTGTCAGGACAGGTACCTCACCTGAATGGGTGACAATACCTCTCGCCAAAAAGAATCATAACGTAATCCTTTTTGAAACAGCTCAAAACGACACACAACACGATAAGGGACTGACTGCAATTAATCTGGTCAGATGCATTGATTCCCTGCCTATTCAAAAATAATCTGATTCGATAAAGATAATGGATGCATTTCAAATTATCTTTATTTCCTTTTTTTTATGATGAAACTAAAAACGTTCACAAATGTTTGTGAAACTAAAAATAATAAAGAAAAGATAATTCAATTGAATTATCCGTATTTTTCAATCAGTGACTTGCTTCTGCCGATGACCAGAGCAACTATACCATCTACAATCAGCAATGCTCCAACGATTACAGCTATCAGGTAGGTCTGTGATGCTGCAAAATATGCAAGTGCAACAATTAATATACCTAAAATAAAAGCAACTGCTGAAAGAGCTATATAACTCTTATCATTAAGGAAGACCATTCCCATCAGTCCGTAAAACATCATCATGAATCCGATAATGAAGAATTGCAAAGATACAAGGAATGGCAATGCATTTAAAAAGAACATGAATATCGCTCCAAATATTAATGAAACGAGTCCGATTATTATGGAGAGATATTT
>NZ_CAJOJM010000083.1:6580-10013 GCF_905234905.1 Methanobrevibacter sp. UBA188
GAATGCAGAGGAAACCATTGGATATATTACCAGCAGCAGACCGACAATTATGAAAAGCAGCCCTATAATTTTTTCCATATTCACATTATCACCTCCCAAGTTTGTAATTGCTTATTGTTATGTCCAAAATATTATATATTATTTTTGAAAAGAACATTCAAAGCAATAATTTCAGCCAAAAACTAGTTATTGGGTTGAAGGCAAATATATTGGATGAGTAACATGGATACTGTTTTTAGCGACGAAAAGGACGAAAGATTTCTGAAGCTTGTGGATGAGCTTGACCGAGGATATTATGAACGCATCGGCGATGAGCTGTCAAAATACGATAGCTATAATGAGTTTAAAAATCCTCATGTTGTCCTATTGGCATTGGATAATGGCACACCAATTGCATGTGCCAGCTATAGAGTTTTTGACAATGTTTCAGTTGAATTTAAACGAGTATATGTTAAAAAGGAATATAGAAAAAGAGGAATTGCATATAATCTGATTGTGCAGTTGGAAAAATCTGTGATAGAGAGGAATTTCAGATATTCATATATTGTAACCGGCAAAAACAATCACGCTGCAATAGGATTATACGAAAAGCTGAATTATGAATTGATAGATAATTTCGGACAGTTTAGGGATGATGATAGGGTTGTCTGTATGAAAAAGGAATTTGAACATCTACATCCTAAATAAATCGAAAATTTTTTTACACATAAAGTTAAAATAATTTGAAAATGAATAAATTATAATATTGATAATTATGGAGATAAAAAATGGATTTCAAAAAATTAAACAATAATGAAAAAATTCCATTTATTAGTTTTGGCGTTTTTGATATCAATCCGGAAGACACAAAAAAGGCAGTGCTTGATGCATTGGATGTTGGTTATACATCATTTGATAATGCGCAGGTTTACTATAATGAAAAGGAAGTTGGCCAAGCAATCAGCGAATCCGAAATTCCAAGGGATGATTTGTATTTGACCACCAAAGTTTGGGTGAGCAATTCCGGTTATGATAAGACAATGAAGTCAGTAAATAAGTCATTGGAAGATTTGCAAACCGATTATCTTGATTTATTGCTTGTTCATGTACCATTTGGAGATTATTATGGGTCATACAGGGCGCTTCAGGATTTGCAAAAGGAAGGAACCGCACTGTCCATAGGTGTTTCCAATTTTGATCCTGCCCGCCTTTTGGACTTGGACATGCATAACGATGTCACTCCGCAGGTTAACCAGGTTGAAACATCACCATACCACCAGCAGTATGGAGCAAATGAAATGATGAAAAAGTTGGGAGTGGCTCATCAAAGCTGGGGTGCTCTGGCTGATGGAGCAAACAACCTCTTTTCCAATCCTATTCTTGTAGATATTGCCGAAAAATACGGCAAAACCCCTGCACAGGTTATTTTCAGATGTCTGATAGACAGAGGCATTCCTTTTTCATGCAAATCACTTAAACCTCATAGAATGAAGGAAAACATTGACCTTTTTGATTTCAAATTAAATAAAAAGGAAATAGAAAAAATCAGACAATTGGATAGTGGTGAAGATCCATTTGAAGAGTATTTTAGTGCGGAATTGGTTGAAGATTTCTGTTCCGAAATAGTATAGCTTATTTTTTTGGGTATTCTTCCATTTAATGCCCTATTCTTATTTTCCCTTATTGACGTTTGTTTTATTGTAATCGGTATTTCCGTTGGTCTGCTTTTTGAGTATTGTTTTTGAAACACTTAAAATGGTTTTTAAAAGAACAAATCCGTCCTGTGAAACCTGGCGGATAAGATATGTCGGACGCAAATAGAACTTGAGGAATGCTTTCTTTTGTATGCTTCTAAGCTCTTTGCTTGTGCAGTCAACAGTTTCCAGCACAGGATTTAAAAGGGTGTACTTGGACCAGTCAGTAATGCTTATCAGATTCTTCTTGAATGTTTCGTTATAGAATCTGGTTCCGGGATATGGTGTGGCCAGACTGTAGAGGGCATAATTCGGATTCAGCTTTTTAACATAGTCGATTGTCCTTTGAATGCTTGAACGGGTATCTTCAGGCATTCCGATTACGCATGAAGCTATGGTTCTGATTCCAACTTTTCGGGCAAGCTTAAATGCATTTTCGGTTTTGGCGACTGTGATGTTCTTGTTCATCTTATCAAGTGTTTGCTGGTCTGCACTTTCAACGCCTATGAAAATGGTTATGCAGCCTGCATCCTTCATGGTTTGCAAAAGCTCCTCATCCAGGGTATCCACCCTTGAGGTGCAGCCCCACCAGAACTTAAGGTTGCGCCTTTTTATTTCACGGCAGAAGTCATAGACGAACCTTTTGTTTAATGTGAATGTATCATCCATAAATGCGATTGTGTCTATGTTTTCCTCCAGAAGTCTCATCTGGATTTCATCAACGACATTGGAATATGATCTTCTCCTTAATTTGTTTCCGTGAAGCGCAGCTGATGAGCAGAATGAGCACTGCATAGGGCATCCCCTTGTAGTGATTATTGTTGCAACATTGGTTGTGATATTGAGGATTCTGTACTTTTCCATTGGAAATAGGTGGAATGCCGGAAACGGCAGTTCATCCAAATCCTGTACGACAGGCCGGTCAGGAGTCAGCACCAGTGAACCGTCATTTTCATCGTGAAATGCCAATCCCTGAACCGTTTTCAAATCGCCATGCTTTTCGATTGTCTGAACAAGTTCCAATAGGGTGTATTCCCCTTCTCCCCTTACAACAACATCAACGCTTTCTTCCTCAAGAACGCTTTTGTATTCAAAGGTAGGGTGATATCCTCCCAATACCACAACTGTATCCGGTTTTACCTGCTTTATCTTATCGGCAGAATCCAGTGCAACTCCTATGGTAGGTGTCAATGCGCTGATTGATACTATATCAGGGTCTCTTTTTAAAATCTCCTCGCCTATTTCATCATAGGTCAGCTCAAGAGCACTTGCATCTATGACATCAACGTCATATCCGTTTTTCTCAAGGACCGCTGCCATATACCCGATTCCAAGAGATGGGGCTACAACACCTAAAAACTTGTATTTGGAGTTGGTTTGGGGAGGATTAATAAAGGTTATTTTCATCATATCACTTTTTTTTTAAAAGTTTTCAAGTTATTTAAAATAAAGTTTTCAATATATTTAAACTTTTTGAATACAATCCTATTATATTATATTGAATTTCATGTTAATGTTTTTTGTGAAGGGAAAAATAGTTAAAATGGCAACTGTAAACTTAATATTATATCTAAAGGATTTGTGATTATGTTTGAAAACAATACCAAAACAAGAGTATATGCATATCTGATGGGAATATTCTGTGCTTCAATAATAGTTTCCAATATATTGGCTACCAAAACATTGGAATTTGAATTTATAGCTCTGCCATGTTCAATATTGACGTTTCCGGTATTGTTCATAGTAAATGATATTCTTTC
>NZ_CAJOJM010000084.1:0-3409 GCF_905234905.1 Methanobrevibacter sp. UBA188
TGAGTGTTGGCAGAAATTATTGAGTTTTGATTTTATTCATTTTGTTTGTATGATAGATACATTTCACTAAATGGTAGATAATTTGAAGTGTGTTATGCCAACACCAACATGAAGCGGGTCAAAAAGAACCAGAAGTTACATAATCCAAATTCGCCTCTGCTGATTGGGGATGTTAAATGGGGTGATGTTGTAAATGAAGTTAATGAACCAAGCTATATTGACACACAACAGAAACTATTTTAATTAATTTCATGAATCATTTTTAATTAAATCATTTTTTTTCAGGATACTTTTAAATAAACCTCTAAAATATATTGAATTCAATTTGAATTTATTTGTTGCTAAAAAGAGATTTTTTGAAGTTCTGTGAAATCACGTATTTCTTGTTTTATATTATAATGTTGTAAGTTATACTTTTGTTTTATTTTTATTTTTGTAATTTTGTAAGTTATACTTTTGTTTTATTTTTATTTTTGTAATTTTGTAAGTTATAACTGACAAATTTATATATGATTATAATCTAATATATTATTAAGATGTGATTGCATGATTAAAAGAGAAGATTATCTTAATGTTTTTTATAACTATTTGGACACGGATTTTATTAAAATTATTATTGGGTTGCGTAGATGTGGAAAAACAACATTTTTAAAAAGTATTATCGAGGAACTTAAGGGTTTAGGTATTGCTGATGAGAATATAATTTACATATCATTAGAAAATGTGAAATATAGACATATTAAGACATCAAAAGAATTGGATGAAGTTGTTTTAGATAAGGTTAAAGATATTGAGGGTAAGGTCTATTTATTGTTTGATGAAATTCAATTGGTTGATGAATGGGAAGAGTCAATTAATTCATATAGGGTTTCTTTTGATTGTGATATTTATGTTACTGGATCTAATTCAAAATTGTTCTCATCTGAACTTTCAACATTGGTCGCAGGAAGATATGTTCATATAAACATTTATCCTTTTTCATTTAAAGAAATTTTAAAGTATCATAATGAAATTAACAATATTAAAATGGATAAAACTAAGATATATGAATATTTCATGCAATACATAGAATATGGTGGAATGCCGTCATTGCTTTCTTTAAAAGATGAAGATGGTAAAATCAATGCACTTCTTGACATCTATGATTCTATCATTATTAGTGATATACTTTCAAGACATGAAATCAGAAGAATTGACACATTTAAAAGATTCGTTTATTATATTATGAATTCCATAGGGCAAACATTCTCTAAAAAAAGTATTGCAAATTTTTTAAAATCTGAAAGTAAAAGAACTTCAAGAGAAACTATCAATAATTATACAAACTTCATTGTTGAATCACTATTTTGCCATAGAGTGCTACGTGAAGACATACTTGGAAAAAAACTCTTATCTACAGATGAAAAATACTATTTAACGGATCATGGATTTCATCAGGCGTTGGTTGATGAAAATAATAAATGGTTACCTAGAATAATTGAAAACATTGTGTATATTGAACTTTTAAGACGTGGATATTCAGTTAAAGTGGGTTGGGTTAAAAATAAGGAAGTAGATTTCATAGCTAAAAATAAGAATAATAAAATTTATATTCAGGTTGCTTATCTTTTAGCTTCTGATGAAACAATAGAACGGGAATTTACACCATTATTAAACATTCCTGATAAATATGATGCATATGTATTTAGTATGGATGAATTTAACATGTCTAGAGATGGAATAAAACATATGAACATAATTGACTTTTTATTAGGTGATGAAATTTAAGAAAATGGTTATTTGGGACTTTCTATTATGAAACTAAGCTGTCTAAAAAGTAGTAGATAATTCATTTACTTTTTAATCATTTTTTGTTCGTATGATGTAGAACAAATTTCACTAAAAGTAGTAGATAATTTAAAGAGTGTTATGCCAACGCCAACATGAGGCTGGTTAAAAAGAACCAAAAGTTGCATAATCCTGATTTGCCCTTGCTGATCGGTGAGATTGATGAGAGTGATGTTGTAAAAGAGGGTAATGAACCCAGCTATGTTGATTCACAACAAAGATTATTTTAAATTAATGCATTTGGACTGTTATATTTTTGTTCTTTAGCATTTGTGCAGTTGGGAATAGTTATAAAAGTATCTTTTTTTCTCACTGTTGTTCAATAACAGGCTAATTGTAAAATATTTAATATAAATTGTATAAATTATTAATTGACAACAATTATGGAACAATTATCATGGAATTTGAAAATAAAAGTGGATTAATAACCTTGATTATGCTTATTATGGCTTCTGCAGTTACATTAATCTCACAAAGTATTGTAACAACAAGTTTGCCTTATTATATGGATGATTTTGCAGTATCTTCAGCAACTGCGCAATGGACATACTCAGTATTTCTATTGGTGCTTGGAGTAATGATTCCTCCAACTGCATATATTACAAAAAGATTTAAAATTAAAACAATATTGATAACATCACTCATTTTATTTATCATTGGATCACTGATTTGTTTTTTATCAACAAACTTTGAAATGTTAATTGTTGGAAGAATCCTGGAAGCTATGGGAACTGGTATTTTAATGCCAATAGGTCAAATATTAATCTTTAGAATAATGCCTGAGGAAAAATGGGGATTTTTCATGGGATTAATGGGATTTCTTGTTGGAATCGTGCCTGCAATGGGACCTACAATCGGTGGAATTATAATTGACTTATTTAATTGGAGAGTTATTTTTGAATTTTTAGCGATAATAACTGTAGTAATTTTGGTTTTATCAATACTCCTTGCAAACTTTGAACTTGAAACCCAAAATTACCCTTTGGATTTCCCATCATTGATATTGTCAATAATATTTTGTGTAGGGCTGATGATTGGATTTTCAAATATTGCAGAGTTTGGATTCAGCTTTATTCATGTGATTTTACCAATAATCATTGGAATATTAACATTAATAATATTTGTTAAACGTCAAAACAAAATTGAAAATCCGCTTGTTAACTTAATAGTACTGAAAAATAAGTATTTTGTATATGGGACTGTTTTTGCAGCATTGCTATACTTTATGATGTGTGGAATCAATGTAATGGTGCCGTTGTTTGTACAAAATGTTGCATATTACTCTCCAACGGAATCTGGACTCATATTGTTCCCTGCAGCAATAATCATGATTGTGTTCAATTTCATAAGTCCTATAATGGCCGATAAGATTGGTGTAAAGCCGGTTTTAATAGCCTCATCAATTATGAATATTATTGGATTTGCTTGCATGATGACTTATAACATGAATTCCACATTTGAATATCTGTTGGCTACTCAGTTAATCAGGGGAATCGGCTGTGGGCTTGGTTTATCACCTGCCATTACATGGGCAATGAGTGTTGTTGCAGGTGATGTTGAGGATGCAACTGCAGTCAACAAC
>NZ_CAJOJM010000084.1:3485-5285 GCF_905234905.1 Methanobrevibacter sp. UBA188
TTAATTCATTTAGTATGACTTCGTTAATGATGATAATAATAACTGTGGTCTTGTTAATAATAACAATACTGTTTATAAAAAATAAAAATGAAATTGTGGAAGAATAACAGTGACTATATTATATTTCATTTATAGTGATTCTCCGATGTATTTTGTTCAATTCATCCTCGACTAAACGAAGTCAAGGTATTTTTGCACTTTTAAGATAAAAATCCACAGAAATTTTAATCATTGTTGAAATTAAATCCAAAATTATTAAAAATGTTTAAAAGGTATCATGTTAAAATTATTATTAAATGTAATATGTTGGGGGATTAATGAATATGAATGAAAGGGCTAATGAAAATTCTTGGATTCCATTAATAGTTGTGGCTTGTGCTTCATTTATTATAATATTGGACAGTTTATTCATGAATGTGAGCATCTCTCACATTGTTGTTGATTTGAATACTGATGTCAGTACTGTTCAAATGATTGTGTCATTTAATACTCTTATTACTGCTGCGTTAATACTGCTCAGTACCAAACTTCAAGACATAGTCGGTAAAAAGAAACTGTTTTCAATTGGTGCTGCACTTTTCGGTATCGGCGCATTTACTGCAGCAATAAGTTCAAATGTTATAATGTTTTTCGTCGGATGGTCAGCGATTAAAGGTATTGCCGGGGCATTAATGCTGCCGGCCATAGTTTCAATAATAAGCGGAACATATTCCGGTAAAAAACGTACAATTGCTTTGGCAACTCTGGGGATAATGGCAGGACTTGCAGATGTTTCTGCTCCAATCATTGGTGGGGTCATTACAACTTTTTTAAGTTGGAGATATACTTTTGCATTCGAATTACTGATCATTTTCTTTATTTTAGTAATGCGAAATAAAATACCTTATTTCAAACCTGCTGAATCTAAAAGCGATTTGGATATTATTGGCACTATAATTTCAAGCATAGGTCTTGTTTTGCTTGTGCTCGGTATATTGACTCTGACCAAGGATGTTAATGTCAGCATATGTGAGATAATTTTGGGATTAATAATCCTGGCAATCTTTATATGGCACGAACTCAGAAGAAAAAGGTCTGGAAAGGTTCCATTGCTTGATGTTGATTTATTTAAAGACAAAAATTTGCGTGTTGGTGTATCCATTAAGTTATTGTATAATATTGTAGTATCTGGAACATTTTTTGTACTGGTTCTGTTTTTCCAAAGTGTATGGCAGTTAAATCCATTGGGTACCGGTTTGGCTTCACTTCCGTTTTGTAAGGGTTTGCTTATTTTTTCAGTGTCCGCTCCAAAATTAATTGGAAAACTGAATCATAAGACACTCATGGCAGTAGGATGTATAATATCCATCGTAGGATGTCTGATTTTAAGTTATCAATTTAAATTAAATACAACACTGCTGGATTTAATTCCTGGACAGTTTTTACTAGGTGCGGGAATTGGTTTTATAATGGCTTTAAGTGCGGATGTTGCATTATTTGATATTCCTTCTGAAAGTCAAAATAACGCATCTGGCATTATTACAACTGGTGAGACATTAGGTTCATCAATGGGTACAGCAATTATTGGAATAATTCTAATTCTTGGAGTTATGGGTGGTATTAGTACTGCAGTCGATACCTATGCACCTGATTATTCAGGAGATGAACAATTCCATCAGGAGGTCTATGATTACTTCCAAAAATTAGATACTATAGAGGGAAAGGACAACATTGTTGTAAATACTGCTGACATAATTATTCAAAATGCAATGGCATCTGTAATGATGGCATTGGCAATCGTGTTAGGAGTTATTTTAATTC
>NZ_CAJOJM010000085.1:0-3204 GCF_905234905.1 Methanobrevibacter sp. UBA188
CATTTCCTGTAACTGGATAATAATTGAAATCACTGGTTTTGCTTATCTTTTCAGCCATTTCGACAGATGCATTGTCCATTTCGGGTGTTGCAACATAAAATCCCTCACCATAATCTGCATTGTGGGAGTGGCTTATGATAACGGCATCTGCATCCGATGATGTTACATCCGGATTTACGAAGTCATGAACAAGGCTTTCACCGTTTGTCCTTCCTGCATCATAGTCGTCGGGATGATCTGTTACTGTTACCTTATAGTGGATGATTTTCACATCATTGTTTCCAAATTCCTTTGCGGCCTCTATTTCCGGTTCTATTGATAGTTTTTCTCTTGGATGAATTCCGGTAATCAAAGCTATGGTCTTGTTGGCACTTACATTGCCTGAAATTCCTTTTTCAACAGTTCCTATGCTTGTATTTCCAATCGTATCATAGGTGATGTTGTTGTAATGTGGGTTGAATTCATAGAATACAAAAGCGCCAACGGCCAGAAGAAGTGCAATCATGATAATTATTTTTGTGTTTTTTTGCAAAATTCTCACCCTTGTTGAATATTAAGTAAAAGACAATTAATATTTTTTTAGGTGATTTGAATAGGGCTGTTTGGGTATCAGCCCCATTCTCAAAGGGAGTTAATTCACAAACGAATATAGTTTTCGATTTCTACATGACATTTTTTGTAAAGATTTGAGGATGAATCTTTACAATTTGGTATTGGTTTTCATTGTATATATCTTTTTTCTTAATTTTTAGGTCAATATTTGCTTTATTTTATAATTTATCACTTTAAAATAATCATATTTAACTTTAATGTTATATTATAATAAATTCAACGAAATCAGGGCAATATTGCAGTATTGTTGCAATTGAATTATTGTTGAATATTGGAGAATTTTTCATGTTATGTTCTCATTAATTTTAAAAAATTCCAAATAAAACTATTAAAAATTGTATATTCTAAGATAGTTTTAAATATCTTGTTGAAGATAATTATAAATACTTAAATTGTTTTAAGTGTAAATTCAAAAAAATGTGTGAAAATATGACAAATGAAGACTTTGCAAAAAAGATAAAGGATATTAGAACTAGACAGGACATGTCTATAGAAGAATTAGCCGAAAGAAGTGGCGTAAAACAGGAAGTTCTTGAAGCTATGGAAGCTGGTGAAGTAATTCCATCACTTACACCATTAACCAAAATGGCAAGAGCCCTTGGAGTTAGGTTAGGAACCTTTTTGGATGATACTCCCGAACTTGGACCTGTAATCACAAGAGGTGGGAAAACCGAAAACTCACTTTATTTCTCAGGTAGGGAAGATGTGACAAATGCCACCAACCTTGAATTCCATTCTTTAGGTGCAGGTAAAATCGACAGAAACATAGATCCTTTCTTAATTGATATTGAATTTGAAGAAGGGGAAAAGGAATTATCCTCCCACGAAGGTGAAGAGTTCATCTATGTTTTAGAAGGGCAAATTGAGGTAATCTATGGTAAAGACACTTTCACAATCGGTGAAGGCGACACAATCTTTTATGACTCAGCAGTACCTCACCACTTACACGCAACTGGAGAAGATTCCGCTAAGATATTAGCAGTATTATACACTCCATACTGAGGTTGATAAAATGAGTAAAATAACTTTAAAACCAAAAATAGATAGATTTTACACAGATGATTTGAATTTAAACTTGAAAACATTGCAATTGGGATTGCATTTATGATTTGCATTTTGGTTTAGTTATTTTATTGTTTAATTAATTTGAGGTGAAAGGATGTCAGAATTATTTACAGAATTGCCGTTAGGAAAATTTTTCGAATCAATGGTTGAAAAACAACCAGATCATGAATTTATCGTTTATCCGGATAGGAACTTAAGATTTACATATAAAGAATTTGATGAAAGAGTAGACAACCTGGCAAAAGGAATGCTAGCTATTGGAATTGAAAAGGGAGACCATGTCGGTATATGGGCCAAAAATGTTCCGGAATGGTTGACATACATGTTTGCAACAGCCAAAATAGGTGCTACAATAGTAACTGTCAATACAGCTTACCAATCCCATGAATTGGAATATGTTTTAAAACAGTCTGATATGAAGGCATTGGCAATGACTGATGCGTTTAGGGATACAAGCTATTTTGACATAATAAACGAACTTGTTCCTGAACTTAAAACCTGTGCAAGGGGACACCTTGTGGCTGAAAAATTCCCTCATTTGAAATTCATTTTCCATGTGGGTCAGGAAAAGCATAGGGGAATGTATAACACCAACGAGCTATTGCTTCTTGGAATGAACTATGACGATGACGAATATCAGAAAATCAAGGATTCAGTCACACAGCATGATGTAATCAACATGCAGTATACTTCAGGAACTGAAGGTTTTCCGAAAGGTGTAATGCTCACTTCCCGTAACATTGTAAATGACGGTTACTACATCGGAGAAAACATGAACTATACTGCCAAAGACAGGCTTCTATTGCAGGTACCTTTGTTCCACTGTTTCGGAACAGTTTTAGGGGTAATGGCAGTAATCACTCATGGCTCAACAATGGTTGTATTGGAAGAGTATGATCCTCTTTTGGCAATATCATCAATTCAAAAGGAAAAGTGTACATCCATCTACGGTGTGCCTACAATGTTTATCGGTATGATGAATCACCCTATGTTTGAAATGTTTGATATGAGCTCACTTCGTACAGGTATCATGGCAGGTTCAACCTGTCCTGTGGAAACCATGAAGGACGCCATTGAAAAGATGAACATGAAGGAGATTACCAGTGTATATGGACTTACTGAAGCTGCTCCGGGTTTTACACAAACCAACGCTGCTGATTCATTCGAGAAAAAAATCAATACCGTAGGTAGAAAATTCCCTAATATTGAAGTTAAGATTGTAGATCCCGAAACCGGTGAAGAGGTTGGTGTCGGTGAACCTGGAGAAATCATGTGCAGAGGTTTCAATGTAATGAAAGGATATTACAATATGCCTGAGGAGACGAATAAGGTCCTGAAGGACGGTTGGTTCTACACCGGTGACCTCGGATATCTGGATGAGGATGGGTATCTGTATATGAGCGGTAGAAAGAAGAACCTGATCATTCTTAGCAACGGTGAGAACATCTCTCCAGAGGAACTCGAGCAGAACATCCTTCGTGATAATGCGGTTGAAGAGGTTCTCGTATATGATGAGAATGGTAAGAT
>NZ_CAJOJM010000086.1:0-3123 GCF_905234905.1 Methanobrevibacter sp. UBA188
CACCTTTCTTGCTGGTTTTTACCTTATAGGTTTTGCCTTTGAATTTCAAGGTTACGTATTTACCTTTAATGTATTTCTTGTTAACCTTTTTCAAGGTCACTTTGATTTTAAGGACTTTTGCAGATTTTTTAGCCTTAAGGTTTTTAGCAACAACAATGCTGTTCACTTTAACCTTGTTTTTAACAGTTACATCTTTATATGTTGCAGTGATTGCGTATTTACTTGATTTTGGTTTAACAGTAGGTATTTTATAAGTTGCATAACCTTTGCTGTCGGTTTTAACCTTTTTGGTGACACCGTTGAATTTGAAGGTTACGTATTCACCGACTACGGCCTTGCCGTCGATAGTTACACGAACCTTATAAGAGGTGCCAGCTGAGTAAAGCATGACAACATCCTTATTGCCTGTGATAACCGGTTTTGATGGAACTACAGGTTTAGCGACAGTGTAGACTTTCAATATTGCTGTTACATTATCTTTAGCAAGATCTTCCCAATTGACACCATCCACACTTCCAAATGAAACGTTTTCCTTATGATGATGTCTTGAATTAGATTCGAAAGGTAGAGAACTATTTTTGAATACAACTTTAAAAGTATCATTTGCTGAAATTGGAACGTATTGTGTTAATTTGATGGTATGATAACCTGCAAATGGGCTTACACCATTTTGTGTGTGTTTTAACACTCCATTAACATAAATATCAAATTCATAATCAACTCCATCACTATCAAAGTAAGTACCCACGGCTGCAATTAAATCATCTTCAAGAGCAGTGTAGGTATTTGAGAAGTACTTGTATTGATCTACAAAGTTATTTAACTGTCCTGCATCTGTTTGATAATTCTTATTGTATGGAACAGTGTTGTTAAATAAGTAAGCAGCATAGTATGGATACTGCTGAGGGTTTTGAGTATTGAATGATGTATCATAATATGACAGGTAGAAATAGCCTTCATCTCCCCACTCTGTACCCCAGCTGTTTTTAATAATCCATGCACCATCACCAGAAGGTGGATTTAGGAAATTACTTGCAGGATAATTATCATCCCAACCAACAAGGGTTACTGCATGATTTATACCTTTAGTTCCATTGTAATAACGTGCAGCAGATGTTTCGTTATAATATTTTGAATTCTCACCTGCATAAATTGCCACTAGAAATGCTCCGTAGTCCATTAATGCTTTTTTAAAGATATAATTGTCTGTTGCATTTTGACGAGCCGGGAAGAACACTACGTCCTGAACATGTATACTTTCATTTGCCATGTTGATATGAGTGGATACTTTTCCAAGCTCATCATATCTATCCAGATCGGTTGGATATGGACCGTACCAGTTTACAAGATATCCGACACCTGTGGATTGTTGTGCACCTTCTAAAATTCCATCAACTCCATAAATTGAATATTGAAGCATTGTATTTTGAATATTGTCCTGTGAAAAATTATATAATTTTCCGGTTGCTTTAAGCAATGCTGATTCTAAAGCACCGGATGTTGCAAATGTCCAGCATGCACCCATATTACCCTGGTCTCTGACAGGACCCACTAATCCATAATCCTTTAAATTGAATTTATCAGGTAAGGTGTCAAATTTATAAGGAGTGTTATTAATCAGTGTTAATTCTATTCCGTCGTTTACCACAATTGTTGCATAAAATGTGTTGTTAACAGAAACCAAATCATTATTGAATTTATTGTCTTCGGCAATGTCTTGTGTTGAGAATACTGAGTATAGGGCATTTCCGTTATCCTTAAAGGTGTTGTTTTGTAATGTGAGTTTGGAATCATAGGTGAATACCGCATCCCCTTTGTTTGATCCGTGATTGTCAATGAAAGTTGAACCCTTGATTAATATGTCTCCTTTATCAAAGTACAATACTCCCCCAATTTCCAAATCTTCTTTAACAACATTATTTCTCTTGAATGTGGAATTTTCAATGGATACATCAGCATATGATGTCCATAATACTCCACCATCATACATTGCAATATTATCTTCGAAAGTTGAGTTAATGATATTTAACTCAGCTCTAAGCTGCATTACGGCACCTCCAAATGCCGCAAAACAACCATGGAATTTTGAGTTGGCGATTGTCACATAACCCTGATCAATATCAGCAAAAATCACCCCACCATCCTTACCTGAAGTGATATTTGTAAATTCACAATCCTCAACAGTTAAATTAACCGCATATTTAACGCCAATTGCACCAGCACTATTCAAAACAGTAAGATTTCTGAATTTAGTGTTACGTACAGTCACCCTACCATCTTCACCATAAATTGCATTGGCATAGCTTGAACGTGAATTTGCAAAAGTAGAACTGTCAACAATCAATGCTCCGCCAGAAAAATAAATATGTGACCATTTTGACTCGATTCCACCTTCAAAAGTGGAATTTAGAACAATTACATTACATTTTTCGTTGAAAAAAATGTCTGAACTCTTAGTACCAGTATTTGAAATAAATTTTGAATTGTTTACAACCAAATTAGTAGCATTTAGTTCAATTCCACCAGAAGCATATTTGGAGGATGAGTTTTGAATGGTGACATTGTCCAGATAATACTCTGCATTTGGCTGAACGAAAGACACAGCACCATTTAATGCATTTTTGATTATCAAATTTTTTAGAGTGACATTGTTCCCAATTATATTAAATATTCTCGCTTTTCCGTTTCCGTCAATACTATATCCGTTACCGTCCAAAAGGAAGTTGCTTTTGGAGACATTAATTCCATCTGTGAAATTGATGTCATTGCCTTCATCGTAGACATAGTCATGAGTAAGTTTTAATTCATTTGTACTTTCATTTATGTCTTTATTTAAATCATTGAAGTTAGCATTTGGTGAATCTGAGGTTAATAAATCCCCATTACTTGTAAAGTTCGTTATGTTTTTTTCTGCAGATACTGCTGATAATGTGAATAATATCAGCAAAATCAAACTTAAAACAATTAATTTATTTATTTTCATACACACATATATTAGTTAAAAAACTATTAAATATGTTTCTATTAAATTTTCTCCTGATAAACCAATGGAAATTGCAGAAAGAATTATTAAAGAAGTTAATTATGAATATAAACCTGAAGAAGAAAATAAAATAGAATTAA
>NZ_CAJOJM010000087.1:0-3059 GCF_905234905.1 Methanobrevibacter sp. UBA188
TCACCGATAACCCTGCAGGTTTCAGCGGTACTCTGTGAAGTGACAAAACCGCCATAGGTATAGTAGCTTGCAGGAAATGACAGAACCATAATCCAGCACATGATTTATGAGGAATTTTCCCTCATAAAAATGTAAAATTTAACAATTTTTCACTCATAAAAATGCAATATTTAACAAACTTTCCCTCATAAAAATGCAATATTTAATAAACTTTCCCTCATAAAAATGTAAAAATCTTTAAATATCCCTCATAAAAATGTAAACTAATAATACGTATCTATTTAAATATAAGGGATCACTGTGAAAAGAGAAATATTCAACAAATTACTTAGTTGGAAAGCAAACCCAAATAGAAAGCCACTTATTTTGGATGGTGCTAGACAAGTTGGAAAAACTTGGATACTAAATCAATTTGGAAAAACTAAATACAATAATGTTGCATACATAAATTGCGATAAAGTAGCAATTATGAAAACTGTTTTCTCTGATTTTGATACAAAAAGATTAATTCGAGCATTTTCAGCAATAACTAATGAAGTTATAAAGCCTGCTGAAACACTTATAATTCTAGATGAAATTCAAGAAGCACCTTTAGGATTAACTGCACTGAAGTATTTTTATGAAGATGCAAATGAATATCATATCATTGCTGCAGGTAGTTTATTAGGAATCAAGCTACATTCAGGAACGGGGTATCCAGTCGGAAAAACAGATTTAATGAAAATGTATCCAATGTCTTTTAGTGAATTCTTGATGGCTTCAGGAAATAGAATATTGGTGGAACAATTAAAGGAACATAAATGGAATGAACTTTCCTTATTAGCTGATAAATTCAAGAATTTATTACGCCAATATTATTATGTTGGCGGAATGCCTGAAGTTGTTAACACCTATTTTACAACAGATAATCTTCAAGAAGTTAGACGAATTCAAAAACGAATTCTATCGGATTACGAAGCTGACTTTTCTAAGCATATTTCATCTGTTGAACTACCAAAAGTACAAATGTTGTGGAATTCCATTCCATCTCAACTAGCAAAAGAAAACAAAAAATTTGTATATGGAGTAATAAAAAAAGGAGCTCGAGCAAAAGAATTCGAAAATGCAATTCAATGGCTAGTGGATGCAGGATTAATATACAAAGTTATAAGAGTTAATAAAATATTACGACCATTGAACTTTTATGAAGATATCACAGCCTTCAAGATTTTTTTTAATGATTTAGGATTATTAGGAGCTAAAGTTGACATTACAGCAAAAGAAGTCCTTACAGGAATGAATTATTTGTCTGAATATAAAGGAGCTTTTACAGAACAGTTTGTAGCTGGCGAATTAATAAGTGCTGACTATTGTTTATATTATTATTCAAAAGAAAATTCTTCTCTTGAAATTGACTTTATTGTACAAAAGGATGAAGTTTATCCTATAGAAGTTAAAGCAGAAGAAAATTTAAAGTCAAAAAGCTTGAAAAGTGTTTATGATGAAAACAATCTTCTAAAGCCTTGTAGATTTTCGATGTCTAATTATCGTGAACAAGAATGGTTAGTAAATGTTCCATTGTATCTAGCTCGTGAATGGATGGAAAGTGTAGAATAAATATCAAAAATTGTGGAAACGGAGACACGTACTGACTACCAATACATACTTAGGAATTGTGCACAATTAATCTTTACAACCTTGGGCTAATTTTATAATTCCAATCGGGATGAAATTCATCACCACAAATACTCAGAGATTTAAAATCGTCATCAGACACTTTAATTCCAGTTGCGTACTGTTTCTCATCCGACTTTGCCAAAACTTTCAAACCAGTTGATGTAGTTGTAGATGCTATGAGATCAATAATCACCTGCAAACTGATGAGTGGCCTACCGCGCCAATTTTTAGTTATTTGACTGAATAAGCGGTGTTCTATTTTGTTCCACTTCGATGTTCCTGGTGGAAAATGACAAACATTAACCGACAGTTTTGTTTCATCCGCAAACTGCTGAAGTTCATATTTCCACAACCTGTTACGTGATCCGTTACTTCCTCCTCCATCTGCGGTGATCAAGATTTCTTTGGCTTCCGGATACCGCTCTTTGCCCATCTCATTCCACCATGAACGAATCGAGTTTACAGCAAACTGTGCTGTATCTGAACTTATGCCAACATTAACAAAACCTTCATTCAGAGCAATATCATATATCCCGTATGGAGCCGCTTTACCCAATTCAGGCAATGGAAAATCATGGTCAAGAACCTCGGTAGGACTTCCTTTGGGTGAGTATTCAGCACCATTATTCTTGAAATTTCCTATGTTTTCCTTTTTCTTGCAGTCAATTGATATCACTGGAAAACTCCTGGCAAGAAAATCACTTGCTTTAGCGCTGATATGTTTGAACTGCTCATTTCGGTCAGGATGCTCTTCCCCTACCTGATTCATCTTCTGGTTCATCTGAAGACTATATCCAAGTTCCTTCAGTAGGTATCCGATTTTCCTATATTTGATGTTATATCCTTTTCGGTTCATTTCCTGCTCGAGATTTCTAAGACTCTTTGTCGTCCACTTCAGAAGACTCTGAGGATCACCGAATGTTTCTTCACTCATAAGAGATTCAAGTGCTTCTTTTATTCCCGGTTGAGTTTCTTCAATCGGTTTACGACCTGCTCCTTCCTTTCTTATACGTTGTTGATGAATTATCTGCTGCAAATCATCTTCGGTTTGTCCTTCCATTGCATTAAGTTCTTTTAATCCAGAACTGATGGTTACCCTAGAAACTCCTGTTTCCCTACTGATTTTTGAAACTCCACCATAGCCCCAAATTTCAGCTTCAGATGCAAGATATACTCGCTTTTGATATTCGTTTAACAAAGGTAAAATTTTTTTTATTTTTGTAACAATTGCAACTTCATCTAGTTCAACCATTTTATCCTCACGGAAACAGATTTACAGTTGCCTCCTATAATACCATATTGTGTGTTATACAAAATAGTTGTAAAGTTTATTTATGCACAATTCCTAAGTTTAAAACTTTAAAAGGCGGTATAAGGAAACTTAATCAATCACCTTACATGAT
>NZ_CAJOJM010000088.1:0-3035 GCF_905234905.1 Methanobrevibacter sp. UBA188
ATTATAATGTCTATGGTCTTCAATTTCATCCGGAATCAATTTTAACTCCGGACGGATTAACTATTATTAAAAATTTTATAGAAAAAGTAGAGAAAGGGATTTTATGATTAAGGAAGCTATTTTAAAAGTATATCAACATGAAAATTTGACTTATGATGAAGCATATCAAACTATGGATGAAATCATGAGTGGTGAGGCGAGTGAAGTTCAAATGAGTGCTTACCTAACTGCAATGTCCATGAAAGGAGAAACAATTGATGAGATTACTGCCTCTGCTGAAGCGATGAGGGCTCATTGTGTGAGGTTATTGAACGATAAGGAAGTTTTGGAAATTGTCGGAACAGGTGGTGACGGATCCAATACATTTAATATATCAACAACCTCTTCAATTGTTATTTCTGCAGCCGGCGTTCCGGTTGCAAAACATGGAAACAGGGCTGCATCAAGTAAATGTGGTGCTGCTGATGTGTTGGAAGAGTTGGGCGTAAATATTAACATACCTCCCGAAAAAAGTTTAAAATGCTTAAAAAAGATTAATTTATGTTTCTTGTTTGCTCAAAATTATCACTTGTCAATGAAGTATGTTGCAGGAGTTAGAAAAGAACTGTCAATAAGGACAATATTCAATATATTGGGGCCTTTGACAAATCCTGCAGGTGCTACTATGCAGGTTTTAGGAGTATACGATAAAGATTTGGTCGAACCACTTACCGAAGTTATTAAAAATCTTGGTGTTAAGTCTGCACTGGTTGTTTATGGTTTGGATGTTATGGATGAAATATCAGTCAGTGACAAAACTTTTGTATGTGGACTTAAAGATGGAAAAACAATGTCTTATGAGATATCTCCAGAATACTTTGATATGGAATTTTCATCAAAAGAAGATCTTGTTGGGGGAGATGCAAAAGAAAATGCAAAAATCACTCTCTCTATTTTAAATGGTGAAAAAGGACCTAGGAGAAATGCTGTTTTATTGAATTCGGCAGCAGGATTATATGTCGCAGGAAAAGTTGAATCATTAAGGGAAGGCGTTAGTCTTGCAGCGGAAATCATTGATTCAGGAAAGGCTTTAGAACAGCTTGAAAAATTTATTGAATGTACAAATTGTTGATTATTATGTTGGATGAAATTGTTGAAAAAACTCAGGAAAGATTGGTTGAAGCTAAGAATAATAAATCATTGGATGAACTTAAAAAGGAAGTTTCTCAGATGGAAATTTCAAAAGATTTTCCATTTAAGGAGGCTCTTAAAGACCCTGAAATTGCAATTATTGCTGAAGTTAAAAGGGCTTCCCCTTCAAAAGGCATAATCTGTGAAGATTTTGATTATGTGGGCATTGCAAAGGAATATGAATCTGCAGGTGCATCTGCCATTTCAGTTTTAACAGAACCTTACTTTTTTAAGGGTTCAAATGATTATCTAAAAGAGATTTCCGAAAATGTTTCAATTCCTATTTTAAGAAAGGACTTTGTCATTGATGAATATATGGTCTGGGAAGCTAAATTGCTTGGAGCTTCTGCAGTGCTTTTGATAGTGTCCATATTGGATATTGTTCAATTAAAGAAATTTTTAGATTTGGCTCATGATTTGGGCCTTTCAGCTATTGTTGAAACTCATGATGGTGATGAAATCAGAACTGCAATGAATGTTGGTGCAGAAATTATTGGTGTAAACAATAGGGACCTCAATGATTTTAGTGTAGATATTGATAATAGTATCAGTCTACGTAGATGTGTAAGTGACAATATAGTATTTATTTCTGAAAGTGGTATTAAAACAAAAGAAGATGTTAGTAAATTAAAAGAAAATAATGTCGATGCAGTTTTAATTGGTGAAACTTTAATGAAAAGTGATGATAAAAAATCTTTAATTTCGGAGTTGAAGAATGGTTAAAATCAAAATCTGCGGACTTAAGAGATTGGAGGATATAGACATTGTTAATAAATATAAACCTGATTATATAGGTTTTGTCTTTGCAGATTCAAAAAGAAAGGTTTCTCATAAATTAGCATCAGAAATGAAATGCAATTTAAGTCCTGATATTGTGTCTGTTGGGGTTTTTGTAGATGCCGATGCTGATGAAATCGTAAAGTTATTCGATGAAGGCGTTATTGAAATTGCTCAACTTCATGGTAGTGAAAGTGAAGATTATATTAGGAATTTAAAAGAAAATACAAACTATGAACTGAAAATAATTAATGCAATTGAAATGTCTGATGAAAAAGACTTGATGGAATATGACAATTCAATTTCTGATTACTTATTGCTTGACAGCGGTAAAGGTAGTGGAAAAACTTTTGACTGGAATCTAATACGAAATGACTTAACCAAAGACTTCTTTTTAGCTGGTGGAATTAATATTTCAAATATATCCAAAGCTATAGATGAATTTAAACCTTATGCAATAGATTTAAGTTCTGGTGTTGAAACTGATGGATTTAAAGATGAATTTAAAATCAAAGAGATTATGGAGGTAATACGTTGAGTAATGGAAGATATGGTGAATATGGTGGCCAATACATCTCTGAAACATTAATGAATGAGTTACTTTACTTGGAAGAACAATACAATCATTATATTAACGATCCTGAATTTGTAAATGAGCTTAATACATTATTGAAGGAATATGCCGGAAGACCTTCCTTATTGTATTATGCTAAAAGAATGACTGAAGACCTTGGCGGAGCCAAAATTTATTTAAAGCGTGAAGACTTGAACCACACTGGCGCTCATAAAATCAATAATGTATTGGGTCAGGTATTGCTTGCTAAAAAAATGGGTAAGTCAAGAGTAATTGCTGAAACCGGTGCCGGTCAGCATGGGGTGGCTACTGCAACTGCTGCGGCACTTCTTGATATGGAATGTGAAGTGTTTATGGGGGAAGTAGATACCAAAAGACAAGCACTTAATGTTTACCGTATGGAATTGTTGGGTGCAAAGGTACATTCAGTAAAATCCGGAACCAAAACACTAAAGGATGCCGTAAATGATGCATTTAGAGATTGGATTGCACGTGTTCATGATACAAATTATGT
>NZ_CAJOJM010000089.1:0-2884 GCF_905234905.1 Methanobrevibacter sp. UBA188
AAAGTGAAAGCCTCACCGGCCGGATACTACGACGTCATCCTGATGGATATCCAGATGCCGAATATGGACGGTTATGAGGCATCCAAGCAGATCCGTGCGCTGGAGGATAAGCAAAAAGCCGCGGTTCCGATCGTTGCCGTCACGGCGAATGCATTCGAGGAAGACCGGAAGAATGCGTTGGAAGCCGGAATGAACGGACATCTGGCAAAGCCGTATGATATCCCGGCGATGCTTGAAACATTGAAGAATCTGCTGAGGTAATTGAATGAACTGTCCATACTGCAATAAAAAAATGATTTCAGGCTTTGTTCAGGGAGGAAGAGAAATATTTTTTACAGAGCAAAAGCATAAATGGATATTTGCTGCTACTGACAAGGATGTGTTGCTGACCCGCCATAATTTGACAGCACCTACATGCATAGCGTATCATTGCCCAACATGTAAAAAGGTGTTGATAGATTACGCGTCAGATTGTGAATAAATTCTGATTCTTAATATACGAGTAGTGGTGCTAATTGAATTAAAGCTTCTCAGACAGCCGTGGAATTAATTTTCTACGGCTGTTTTATTGTGGGAAGATATTTAGAATAAATGAATCATTGTATAATAATAAAATTTTAAAGTTTTTATTTAAAAAAGTTTAAAATATCTTACATATCCAAAATTTCGGATAATATTGCTTCATAAATCTGTTATAATTCAAAATGAAAATGATATTGCTCTTTGAAAACTGAATAACGCCTGAACTAACATGCCTGTCGCTCACTTCATAAACCTAATTTGAAATAATAAATATAATCAATCATTACAAAAAAGGAGACTTGATACCATGGAAGATCTTAACTATGAAGAAACAACGAAAAGTTTAGATGAATTATTGAGAAGCATACAGAGAGGCTATGTTAAAGACACAACAAAGGACCGGGCTCCGGTTTATTATCAGGCACCTGATTTTTCTTCTGAAAATCCGGAAAAAGATTTTGAAGAAGGAATGCGTATCATTGGATCAATTGACCTTAAAGATTGCGTCTTACACTTTGAAGATTGGCCAAAGGGTAAACGTTTGTTACTGAAGGCTGCGCACAACGGGCATGTGAAGGCCCAATTCGTGTTAGGGTGTATGTACAAGATAGGCATCAATTATTGCCCGGATTATATAATGGCAGAGACTTGGTTGCAGGAAGCAATCCAAAACGGGTTGAGCGGAAAAGACCTTAACATTGCAAAAGTAAAATTACATGAGGCGCAACAACAACGCAGGGAGAGATGGATGCGGATTTGATCCTTAGGGCTGCCTGAAAATATCAGGCAGGCTTTCTCTTTGTTGATAGAGTTCTCGATAAATCTGGTAATATTGAATCTGAAATAACCTTTGATGATTATATTGACGCAATGAAAATATTTAAACAGTTACCACCAAATGAACTCGAAAAGGTTTTATACATTCGATGTGAAACGGCTGATGAAGTCATTTTAGACAACTGGAAACCTATTGCAAATTCAGGTTAAAAAAACAATTGTAGTTCATTGATAGGAGAAAGATAGCCATGAAATCAACATATACAAGGGATGTTAGTCCCGAAATGATGTCAGAGTTGAAGAATAGATCTACATTTGCAGCTTTTGTAGATTATGTAAGGGATAATGAGAATAACGATCTTGCACTATGTTTTAGAGGTAATGATTCGAAAATTGGCAAAGTTGTTATCTATAGAAATAATCATATGATATGGGAGTTGTGCATCAAAGGTGGTAAAGGTGGCATTCCTGTTGTACGAATAAACCCAAATCACGCCAGGTTTATGGATGACTGGCATTCAAGGGTTGTAAAAGAACTCATGGAATTGGGATTCAAAGGACTTAAAGGTCAGGATTATAACCAATTAAAAGAGGAGAATGGATTTGTTGTAAGACACAAGACAAAAGATGGTTATTCTTACGATGCTGTATTCTTGGAATACACCCCATCAGGTGGATATGATGAAGTAAAGAAGGTAGTCACCGCTTCATATTCACTATTGAAGGAAATGCAGGAGTCATATTTTAGCCTTGATCATGATGAAGTGTTTGAAGTGTATAATCCAAGATCTCAGGCATACAAGAAAGAAAAGCGCCCTCGGAATTATATAAAACAATATTATTTTGAGCATAATACGGATGCGGGAATTGTTGATTCTAATTCAAATTTTTATGCTAATTTTCAAAAATGTGTCGAAAAGCATGTTCAACAGGATTTATTTATGAATAATCATTGCCTTAAGGATGGACTATTCATATATGACTTGGAATTTGCGCAGCCAAGCGGTGTTCCTGGTGTAAAGGTAGGAAATAAAAATAAGCCTGACATGTTTGCGATTAGATTTGATTCGAAAGGCAAGATAGAATCTATTTGCATGATAGAAGTAAAATCAACCAGGAATGCTTTGACACAGAAAAGCGGGTTAGAAGAACATTTAATGGGAATGGAAGAATACATCCATGTAAAAAAACTTATGGTTCACAGAATTGAGGAAGCTAGAAAAATCCTTAATCAGTATCATGAACTTGGACTTTATGGTGTAGATAAAGTTTTTACGGAATCCGATTTTACAGATATAAAAATGGAAATTATTTTTGTATTTTCTCATGGACTGTATTTAAACGTAAATATTCATAGGGGTGTAACAATTTGGAAAGCACTACCAGGATTTGTTGCTTATGAAAAAATGAAGTACGGTGCATATTTAGAGCATGTAAATGTAGATGTTCAGATAAAAAGGATAAAAACGACAAACATAATTTAATCCTAACGTATTTCTTACTTCATCTTTATGTGGTTGAAAAGAGCAGAGAACAGATTAGGAAAAATTAGTATTAGGAGCGTGTATTATGATTGGTTCGGTTA
>NZ_CAJOJM010000090.1:0-2839 GCF_905234905.1 Methanobrevibacter sp. UBA188
ATATTTAAAGAAACGTCTGTTGATTCATCTTCAGTAATTATGTAGTCTGCTTGACTGTTTTCATAAATGTATTGAATTCTTTCAACAGGGTATTCTAAATCCAATGGTACGAATGTGCATCCTGCTTTTAAAATACCTATAATTGTTGCAATTAATGCACTGTCTCTTTTAAGCATTCCCAATATATTGCTTTTTGGTTTTACTCCTTTTTTGATTAGTGCGTTTGCGATTCTGTTTGCTTTTTCGTTTAGTTCTTTGTATGTTAGTGTTGCATCTGTTGCAACGAGTGCTATTTCGTCCGGTTTTGTTTCCACTTGTTTTTCGAAACGTTTGTGTATGAATGGTGTTTCTACAGGTATGAATTCAGGTAGTGGCCTTTCGGTTTCCAATTCAATATCTTTAATCATGAATTCTTCAATATTGCTTCCCATAATTTGTTTTAAAGTAATCAGGATGGAATTTACAAATGTTTCAATATATTCCTTGGAGTATAATTGATCATTGTATTGTAAGAAGAATTCGACATTGTCTTTAGTTTCATTTACATCAAAAACAATTTTATAATTGGTTTCAACGGTATTTACATATTCAACTTCGTAAGTTTTATTGTTAATTTCTATTTTTTCAGAATCTAAGTTGTGATATGCATAGAAAAATTCCGGTTTTAATTTAAATTCCTCAGCAATATTTGCATATGGATAATCACTATAATTAATAGTATCTTTCCAAATATCTGAAACCTGCTTTAAGAATTCTTTAACAGTTTGATTTCTGTTTTCATTGATTGATACTATTGGTAGTGTTTTTACTAAAAATGCTTGAGTATTGTAGTAATTAGGGTTTGCCCTACCGTTGAAAATTGTTGTTAATAAAGTTTTATCACTGAATGTGTATTTGTTTAAAGTCAATATTGTACTTGCCATGACCAATACATTAGGACTTATTTTAGTATTGGAACAGAATTCACTAATTTCGTTAGGATCAATGTTTTTGGATACTGGTTTTAAAATTCCTTTTTCTTGGTCTCCATTTAAGTCAGGTGTTAAGATTGTTGAATCCACTTCATGACTTAATTGGTCTTGGAAGTATTTTTTAGATAATTCGTAATGTTCGCTTTTTTCATTTTCTTTTTCAATAATGCTGTTAAGATATCCGTCAATAGTTTCTTTTTCAAGTTCTTTTCCATCATAAGCATTAGCGATATTGTTAAATAAATTATCAAGAGATTCCCCATCAGTAATTATGTGGTGAACATCTGAGAACAATATTGTTTGTGAAGGAGTTTTATATATTTTGAACCTGAACAATTGATTATCTTCCAATTCAAATGTTTTCACATTTTCTTTTTCAATTTCTTCATCAGTAATGGAATCCACTTCAACAATAGGAATGTCTTCAATTGCAATTGAATCATCACGTTTTTGCATTAGTTCTCCATCATGTGTGACAAGTCTGGTTTTAAGATATGGATATGCTTCAATTGTAGTTATTATAGCTTCTTTTAATTTTTCAGCATCAACTGAATTGTCGAATTTGATTGTAGCTGGAAGATTGTATTGTGCTTCTTCAGTACTCTGGATACATTCGTAGTAAACTCCCAATTGATTTGAAGTTAACGGATAATAAATTGTATCTTTTGCTGATTCGATTAATGCATCTAAATCTATTCCATCCTCTTCGATGTTGTCAATTTGTTTTGCAATATTTTTAATTGTCGGATCATTTAACAGTTCAATAATGTTTAAGTTAGCATGCAACTCTTCATAGATGATTGCATTTAACTTCATCAATGTTAATGAAGTAAATCCGACAGCGTATAAATCATCGGTAGTACCAAATTCTTCAGTTTCTGTAAGTTTTGAAGCAATGCTCATTAATATTTCTTCAGTTTCAGTTTCAGGAAGTGTTAATGATAATTTTAATTCTGGTTCCGGCAATTGTTTAATGTCAGTTTTTCCATTTGGTGTTTGTGGCATTTCATCCAATTGCATAAATACTGTTGGAACCATGTATCTGGTCAATCTTTCTTTCAAGTGTTCTTTTAAATCTTCAGTATCAATTTCCTCTTCAGCAGTGAAGTATGCACAAAGATGGTCGTTATTATTGATTTCTTTAATAACAACGGCATTTTGTTTTATTTTTGGATATTTTCCGATGTTGGATTCGATTTCTCCGATTTCTATTCTTAGTCCTCTGAGTTTGATTTGGTTATCGATTCTTCCTTTTATGTCGATTTCACCGTTAGGTGTTTCAATTGCATAGTCCCCACTTCTGTAGTATGGGAGGTCATTAATGGTTAGGAATACTTCTTTTGTTTTATCATCTAAGTTGTAATATCCTTTTCCAACACCTGGACCTCCAATGTATAGTTCTCCCATTACTCCTTGTGGTAGTAGTTTGCCGTCAATGTCTCTTACATCAGTAATATAATTTTTTACTGGAGGGCCTACGGTCAAATCATTAACATCAGTCACGATTTTGTTGTTTGAGGTAATTGTAGTTTCGGTTGGTCCGTAACTGTTGTATACAATTGCATCACTGTGTTTTATAAGTTCTGTGTAGGTGGATGCTGAAAATTGTTCTCCACCAATGAATATGCATTCTATGCACTTGATTGCTTTACAAAATGAATCAACTTCAAGGTATGCAGCCAATCTTGATGGAGTCACATCCATTACTTGTGGTTTATACTTGTTGATTAATTTAACTAGTTCCGGTGTACTTTTAATTTCAATATCATTAGCGAATATTAATTCAAGACCGCCTGTAAGGCTTGTTAGAATATCTTCCAGCGCTACATCGAAGGAAATTGTGGTCATACTTAAAAGCCTGTCATAAT
>NZ_CAJOJM010000091.1:0-3795 GCF_905234905.1 Methanobrevibacter sp. UBA188
TATTGAAAAAATAGCTTCTGAAATTAAAATTGAAGATGATGAATCGCAGGATATTAAAGAACTTTATCCTTTAACTCCAAATCAACTTGGAGTTTACTTTGACTGCATTAAAAATCTGGATAACACTGCATATAACCTTCCGAAGAAAATGGAATTTAGTGAAGGAATTGATGTTGGCAAACTTAAATCATCAATCATTAAAGCTATTGAAAATCATCCGTATCTCAAAACAAGAATAATAATGGATAACGGTGAAGTATATCAGCAAAGAAGGGATGATTTAAAAATTGATGATATGATTGAAGTTGTTGATGAAGCTGATGTTGATGAGTTTGTAAAACCATTCAAACTGGATGAGGGTCCATTATTCAGATTTAAGATAGTTGGAAACTCAATGCTTTTAGCTGATTTCCACCACATTATTGTTGATGGAACCTCTTTAAACATTTTATTTGATGAAATCTCAAAAATCTATGATGGAAAAGATTATGAGATTGAAGAGCTTGACGGATTTGAATATTGCTTAAATGAGATTAAAACACGCCAATCCGGTTTATATGAGGAGGCAAAATTATTCTTCAATAACAGAGTCAAAGAGTTTGATGATGTAACATTAATTCCACAGGACATTAACGGCGATGAATCACAAGGTAAAGTCGCAATGAATGATATTTTCCTTGAAAAAACCAGTATTGATGAGTTCTGTTCAAAAGCAAATATCTCTCAGAACAATTTGTTCCTGGCAGCAACATCATTTGTTATAAATAAATTCGCATATAATCGTGATACATTAATCGCAACTATCACTAATGGTAGATTCAATCCAAATCAACAGAAAACATTGGCCATGATGGTTAAAACATTACCATTAGCATTGAAATTAAATTCTGATTCAACTCTTAAGGAATACTTTGAATATATAAATGGGGAATGGCTGAATGTATTGACATATTCCGCATATCCTTTAACTGAAATTTCAAATGAATTCGATATTGCTCCTGAAATATTATATGCTTATCATGGAAAAATCATTGAAGACATTGAAATCGGTGGAATGAAAGTTGAAAGACAGTCTATTGATTATGAAGGACTGAAATTCAAAGTCAACATTAATGTTGTGGAAGTTGATGGTCAATACAGAATTTTCTGCGAATATAATGATCAGTTATACTCTGAAACTTTAATCAGCACTTTCCTTGAATCAATTAGAATAGTTTTAAACAAATTCCAGACATTTGATGAAAGCACATTGATGAAAGATATTTCAATCATTGAAAACGATGACTGGGGTGTCGATGATTTGGCATATGATGATGTTCCTGAAGACAGATTAAATAAAATATTTGAAAATCAGGTTGAAATGCATCCTGACAGAGTAATATTATATGCCACTGACGGGGAATTTACATATGATGAACTAAATAAAAAAGCTAACAGAATTGCTCACAGCCTCATTAAAAGGGGTGTCGGTCCTGAAGACAGAATAATGTTTATATTAAATAGGGACAGTAATGTGGTTGCATCAATATTTGGTATTCTAAAATCTGGTGCAGCATTCATTCCGGTGGATTCAGAATATCCATCTGAGAGAATTGAGCATGTTTTAACAGACAGTGAATCCAAATTTATCATTGTGGATGATGTGATTGAGAAGAAAGGTATAGATTTAAGTGGATATGAAGATAATTTGCTTGATGTTAATGAACTGCTCAAAGAAAAAGACACTGCTAACCCTGATCCGGATGTGCATGCAAACAATATGGCATATCTCATTTACACTTCAGGTTCAACAGGACTTCCTAAAGGAGTAATCCTTGAACATGGAAACATTGCAAACTTTGTGTATCCTGACCCAAGGAATGTTTGTACTTATGAACTGGTTCATAATCTTGAAAAAGAAGATTATAAAGTATTGTCCACAACAACAGTTGCATTTGATGTATTCCAGCAGGAAATTATGGGATCACTTTTGAATGGTGTTCCAATGGTATTTGCTAATGATACTGAATATAAAGATCCAATTGAAATGATGGATTTAATCCACAGAACCGGTGCAAATGTTTACATTGCAACCCCATCAAGACTGCTTCAGTATCTTGAAATTGAAGCGATGCAGGAGACTATGTATGGATTTAAGGTATATATTCATGCTGGAGAACCTTTCTCTAAAAGATTATATGAGCTTCTCTCACAAAATTCCAATGGAAAATTCTTTAATATGTACGGGCCAACAGAAACAACTGTCTACTGTAACGGTGTTCAGCTTGAAAGCTCAGATATTCACATTGGAAAAGAATTATTCAACGTTCATGAAATGGTCATGGACTTTGACTCCAATCCATTGCCTCCAAATGTAATAGGGGAGTTATATATTGCAGGAAAAGGGGTTTCAAGAGAATACTTGAATCGTCCTGAGAAAAATGCTGAGGCATATGAAGTTATTAACGGAATAAGATTTTACCGTTCAGGAGATTTTGTTAAGGTCACTGAAGAAGGAGATTATTATGTATTCGGAAGAATGGATAATCAAATCAAACTCAGAGGTTTAAGAATAGAAATTGGGGAAATTGAAGTTGGACTTTCAAAATTCCCTGGAATCAAATCCGTTGCAGTTGTTGTTAGAAAAATCAAAGGCAATGACCATTTATGCGCCTACTTCACAGCAGAGGAAAATATCGATACAAAACTCCTCAAACGTTGATTTAAAAGCTTCCCTTGCGGAAAAATTGGTATATTATATGGTTCCAACAGTTTATATGGAACTTGATGAAATGCCTCAAACAGCAAATGGTAAAACAGACCTCAGAAACTTACCTGAACCTGTTTTAATAACAGAATATGTGGCTCCTGAAAATGACATTGAAGCATTCTTTACAAACCTGTTTGGTGAAATCTTAGGACTTGATGAAGTAAGTGCTACAGATAATTTCTTTGAAATTGGTGGAACCTCACTTTTAGTGACCAAAATTACAATGGAGGCACTAAACAGAAACTATAATCTGAACTATGGGGATGTATTTTCAAATCCAACTCCAAGAGCATTGGCCGAATTGGTATTATCCGACCAGTCTGAAGAGAAAAAAGCTGAACTGTCATATGATTATTCCGATATTGATTCATTACTTAAGAAAAACACTCTTGAAAACTTACTTGATGGCGAAATTCAGGATAGTTTGGGAAATATTTTACTCACCGGAGCTACAGGATTTTTAGGAATTCATGTTCTTCGTGAAATATTGGAAAATGAAACTGGTGATGTATACTGTTTCATAAGATCAAACAAAGTATTAAGCGGAGAGGAAAGATTAAAATCACTTCTCTTCTATTATTTCTCCAATGAATACGAAGAGCTTTTCAATGAGAGATTGCACATTATTGAAGGGGATATTACAAACTTTGAAGACTTTGAAAAACTTATTAATGTAAACATTGATACCATTGTCAATTGTGCAGCTAATGTGAAACACTTTTCATCTGGAACGGACATTGAGGACATTAACCTTGGTGGTGTTGTAAACGGGCTTAAGTTTGCTAAAATGAAAAATGCAAAATATGTTCAGGTTTCAACCTACAGTATTGCAGGTGAAAGTATTAACAATTATCCTCCTGTCGATGTTCCGTTCACAGAGCAGGACTTATTCATTGGTCAGGCTGTGGACAATCAGTATCTTAACTCCAAATTCCTCGCAGAAAGGGCAGTTCTTGAAGCTGCGGTAGAGAATGATTTGGATGTTAAAATCATGAGGGTTGGAAACCTGATGGCAAGAAGCTCTGACAGTGAATTCCAAATTAACT
>NZ_CAJOJM010000092.1:0-3524 GCF_905234905.1 Methanobrevibacter sp. UBA188
AAAAACTGTGAAAGCAGAAGATATTGATTTAGCTGTTGGCAGTTCAAAAACTTCTGAATCTCCTGAGCATAAACACAATATTTTAGACGTAATCAAAGATGTATTTGATGCTGCATCAGAAGGAAAAGGCATTGAAGACATCATTAAATCATTTAAGAAAATGGAAAAATAAATCTATAGTTTTATTATTTGCAAGTTTTTCTTGCAATTTTTTTATTTTTTTATCAATATTAATAGCTATTTTTTATCTATAACTATTTCGTATTTTGTATATTTCATCTGAAAAAAAGAAATGTTATTAATTAATACATAATACCTTAAAACAGAAATTAAAAAAAAATAAGTAGAAAAAATAGAATAAGATTCTATTTTTTCACAGTGATTTTAACTTTTTTAAGGGTTGGCTTGTAAAGTGTGTTTCCTTTAAATCTAATTGCTGCTGTAAATTTACCTGTTTTGGTTAACTTTTTAAGACTGAAGGTTGCTTTACCTTTGCTGTTTGTTTTTGCCTTGTAAAGTTTACCTTTAACCTTTAAGGTAACAAGAACTTTCTTAATTGCCTTACTTTTGCTGTTCTTCAAGGTTATTGTATATTTTTTTACTTTTTTAGCCTTTTTGAACACTTTGTTTTTAGCGACAATTTTTGTCTTTTCCTTATTTATTGTTATCTTTACAGTTTTTGATACAGTATTATAATTTGAATCTGCAAATTTAATGACAAGTTTTTTAGTACCTGCTTTTTGCGCCTTTAGGATTTTTGCAGTCAAACTAATTGTTGCAACACCTTTGGCATTAGTTTTAGCTGAACCTATATTTTTGCCATTTAATTTGAATGAAACCTTTTTACCAGCAATAGCCTTACCTTTTGCATCTTTAAGAACGATACTGTATTTTCCACCATAGTTAATGATGTATGCCTTATTTTTAGCAGAAATCTTTGCATCTTGTTTAGATACCTGGAATTGAACTGATGAAATAAAGACCATTCCATTTTCTTGACATTTCAAATCAACATTATATTTTCCTGCGTTTAACTTTGGAATTTCCAAAGTTGCAGTTCCATTAGATACATCAGCAGAATATGTTTTTCCATTGATAATAACAGAGAGAGTTCCATTATTTAATGGCACATTATTCTCATCAACAACATTTGAATAAATATTTACAGTTTCTCCATAAGCAATATCGGAAACATTGGCATTAATGAAATTACCGTTAAAGGTAATGTTATATGGAGTTTCCCCATAGTTCACCGCAGCACCATTTTTAGCAGTGTTGTTAATGAAATCACAAGTGAATACACAATTGCTTGACACATCATTGAATGTTATAGCACCTCCATTACCATTCCATACACTACTTGAGTTTGCACCTAAAGCAGAGTTATTGACAAAACGACCAGTGAAATTATTGTTATTAGTAGTGTTATGGAAAACAATTGCACCACCAGCCGAATAAGCTACATTGGAATAGAAATTAGAATTAAATAAGTTATTGTTAGCCTTATTGTAGAAAAAGATTGCTCCACCATAAACTGCATAGTTACCCATGAAAACACTTGCAAATTGATTGCCTTCAGCAAGAGTACGGAAAAAGATTGCTCCACCACTGGCATTATTTGCTTTATTATTATAAAATTCGGAAGAAATTATGTTATTGGATGCTTTAGCTTGGAAGACTATAGCTCCACCAATTCTTTCAGCTTCATTACCTTCAAAATAACCATTAATTATAACATTATCAGTTTCATTGTTAAAGAATATTGCACCACCCCGATATGCACTATTATTAATGAATGTGGAAACGATTTTACAATTAGAAACTGAATTATTAATAAAAATCGCACCACCTTGGAAAGCAGTATTGCCATTGAATTCACCATTAAATACCACATTTTTCATGCTTTCAAAGAAATTGATTCCAGCACCATATGATGCTTTGTTGTTGATGAAATTACTATTAAATGCAATATCCTGTGGAGTCTGCCTGTAATTTATTGCACCACCATGTTTAGCAGCAGTATTATTGATGAAATCACAAGCAAATACACAATTACTTGATATGTTAGTGAAGGTTATCGCTCCACCATTACCAACACTATCACCTGAACTTATACCCCAAGCAGAGTTGTTGATGAAAGATCCGGTGAAGTTATTGTTATCTGTAGTTCCAAAGAAAACAATTGCACCTCCAGAGGTATTAACAATATTGGATTTGAAATCACTGCCGAATCTGTTATTGTTTGCTTTATTGTAAAAGAAGATTGCTCCACCCTGATTTGCATAGTTTGCTGTGAAAATACCTTCAAATTGATTGCCATCAGCAAGATTACGGAAAAAGATTGCTCCACCACTAGCATTATCTGCTTTATTATTATTAAATTTAGCAGAAATTACATTATCGCAAGATTTAGCTTGGAAACATAATGCTCCGCCAATTCTTTCAGCTTCATTACCTTCAAAATATCCAGAAATTATGTTGTTATCAGTTTCACCATTAAAGAATATTGCACCACCTTGATATGCACTATTATTAATGAATGTAGAATTAATTTTACAATTAGAAACTGAATTATTAATAAAAATCGCACCACCTGGTTTAGCAGCAGAGTTATTATAAAATGTAGAATTCCATGAGCAAAAATTGCTCCACCGGATTCTGCATGATTATTTTTAAATAAGACATTTTCAACAGTTCCTCTTTTAAAAGCCATTGCACCACCATACATGGCAGAATTGCCATCGAATTCAGAATTAAAGATGACATTTTCAAAGCTTTCAAAGAAATTGACTCCAGCACCATATTTTGCAGTATTGTTGATGAAATTACCGTTAAATGTTATATTATATGGAGTTTGCCTGTAATTTACACCCCCACCATATAGAACGGCAGTATTATTGACAAAATCACAATTGAATATGCCATTGGATGAAGTGCCTTTAAATGTTATAGCACCTCCGTTACCGTTTAAAACATCAACTTTTCCCAAAGCAGAGTTGTTAGCAAAATAACCAGTGAAGTTATTGTTATCTGATGCATTATAGAAAAACATCGCTCCACCACATGACTCTGCTATATTGGATATGAAAGTACTGTTGAATTTATTATTGTTTGCTTTATTGTAGAAAAAGATTCCAGCACCATAAGCAGCCCTATTATATCCGAAAGTGCTTTCAAATTGATTGTTTTCAGCCAATTTATAGAAAAATATTGCTCCACCACTTGCTGCATTCGCATGATTATGATAAAACTCAGATGCAAATGTATTGTTTGAAGATTTTCCTTTAATATAAATTGCTCCGGCAGCCCTTTCAGCCACATTACCTTCAAAATACCCATTTATTGTAACACCAATGGTTTCACCATTAAAGTATATAGCACCACCATTTTTTGCACTATTGCTTATGAATGTAGAGTTGATTTTGCAATTAGAAACTGAATTATTAATAAAAATCGCACCACCTGGTTTAGCAGCAGAGTTATTATAAAATGTAGAATTTAATATATTCAAATTACCATGAGCA
>NZ_CAJOJM010000093.1:0-2621 GCF_905234905.1 Methanobrevibacter sp. UBA188
CAAAAAACAAATACTCCAAATAGTATTTTAGATGTTAAACAATATATATTTTGCGATTCTAATGGTAGATTAGTCCTTTCAGATCCTCGTTTTGTGAAAATTTTTAAATCCTGTCAAAAAGCTCTGAAATCTTTTGATTTAAGTTTTAAAAAGGATGTTCCTTATTTTAAAATGAGTTTAGCTAGGTGCCCACATTGTGGAACTCGTCATGTTGTTAAATATGGTTTTACAAAAAGAACATTAGTATTTAAAGAAATTGGTAAAACTAATGTGAAGGTTCAGCGTTATATTTGCAAACGTTGTGATAAAACATTTCAAACAGATTTAACAAGTCTTGTTGATAAAAACAGCAATTTTACGAATGAATTGAAAAGTGAATCAGAACATTTAATTTCAGATTATCTGGGAAGCTTAAAAAATGTTTGTAAATCATTTAAAAAATTCTTTGGAATCACGATTTCACATCAAACAATTGAAAATTGGCTTTTTGTTAATGAAAACATTTTAGAATTTGATTTAGGGCGTTGCTCGGGTTATTATGTCTTTGATGTAGAATGGATAAAAATCAACGGAAAATGGAAATATCGTCACACATTACTTGATTCTATTTCAAATTGCATCGTAGCCGATGCAATTTACGATACTGAA
This sequence comes from Methanobrevibacter sp. UBA188, assembly GCF_905234905.1. Lineage (NCBI taxonomy): Archaea > Methanobacteriati > Methanobacteriota > Methanobacteria > Methanobacteriales > Methanobacteriaceae > Methanobrevibacter > Methanobrevibacter sp. UBA188. Next base: position 649 of record NZ_CAJOJM010000093.1, read on the forward strand.
GATGATACAACTGTTGAAAAGTTTTTAAGAGAATCTACAGCAAATAAAAATAAAATTGCAATCACAACTGATTTAGATAAAAAATATGCCTCAATTATCCCAAAATTAGGTTTTAAACATCAATTATGTATTTTTCATACTAAAAAAAGTTTAAATAAACAATTAAAAACTTTTAAAGATAAAAATCGTATTTCTGACGAAGAATATCAAGAATGTCACAAACAACTAAAAATAATCAAAGATTTATTTGATTTAAATAATTATAATGAATTCAAAAATGAAGTACAATCTTTAATTTATCGTAAAGATGATTTTCATCCAGTGATTTATAAAATAATCAGAAAATCAATCACTCCACGATATAAAAGCTTCATTTATCACTTAAAAGATAAACGAATTGAAAAAACAAGTAACAAAATTGAAAATGCATTTCAAAAAACAATGCCAAAATCAAGAAAACGAACATTCAAGACCAAACGAGGCGTTTTAAAACGAATCTATCGCAGAGATCTCATTTGGAATGACAATCGCAAAAAGGATTTTGAAAATCAACAAAGTTTTTGAAAGAGTCCAATCTACATTGAACTAAACTTATAAATATGTCAATAAATAGATATTATCATTGGTTTAGAAAAAATAGTTTCATCTGTTTTTATAGATTTTTTTTAGTGATTAACCATGTTTAAAGATAAACTCTACGGAATTATATTGTGCCTTATCATTGCAATTCCAGCACTTATTGCGGGAAACATGTTTCCCATAATAGGCGGACCAATCATTGCAATAATTTTAGGCATGATAATTGCCGTATTTTGGAAAAGAAGAGAAAACTTTGACGAGGGAATAAGTTTCACCTCAAAATATGTCCTGCAGGCAGCGGTTGTGCTTCTTGGATTTGGCTTGAATCTCAACGTGATTCTAGCTACAGGAATTCAATCCTTTCCAATAATTGTCGGTACAATTGCAACCGCCTTGATAGTTGCATATGTAATGAAAAGAATACTCAATATGGAGAAAAACTCAGCAATACTGATAGGTGTAGGTTCATCAATCTGCGGCGGATCAGCTATTGCGGCAACAGCTCCCGTAATCAATGCAGATGATGAGGAAGTTGCACAATCTATATCAGTAATATTCTTCTTCAATGTTTTAGCAGCAATCATATTCCCAATGCTTGGAAAAATGCTCGGATTTTCAACAGTCAGTGGAGATCCATTCGGAATATTTGCAGGAACCGCAATAAACGACACTTCATCAGTAACTGCAGCTGCAGCAACATGGGACAACATGTGGGGTCTTGGAAGCCAGACACTTGACAAGGCCGCAACCGTAAAGCTAACACGTACATTAGCAATAATTCCAATAACATTAGCATTATCATTAATCACACAAAGACAGAATAACTTCAGCGGTGAAAAATTCAGTCTTAAAAGAGCATTGCCACTGTTTGTGGTGTTATTTGTAGTTGCATCCATAATAACAACAATATGTGTCAGTTTCGGTTTAGATGCAAACCTGTTCATGCCTCTTAAGGAACTGAGCAAATTCTTCATTATCATGGCAATGGCAGCAATCGGACTCAACACAGACATTGTTAAACTTGTAAAATCAGGTGGAAAACCTATAACATTAGGTTTCACATGTTGGATAGCAATAACCGTCGTCAGTTTGCTATTGCAAAAATTCTTAGGAATTTGGTAAAAAAAGAGTTTAAAGGGAAACTCAAGGAGTTTCCTTATATTAATTTTTGAATTTCTTCACGAACAACCTTATTGACCAGACTACCGTCAACCTTTCCCTTAAGTTGTTTCATGCACATTCCCATCAAAGGACCCATAGCACCCATTTGACGTTCCTTAACCATTCCCTCATTGTTTCACAAAACGAGGATCTGAAAGGACTAATCTACCATTAGAATCGCAAAATATATATTGTTTAACATCTAAAATACTATTTGGAGTATTTGTTTTTTG
>NZ_CAJOJM010000094.1:0-4157 GCF_905234905.1 Methanobrevibacter sp. UBA188
GTAACATTGAACATATTAATATTATCATTAGTTCCACCATAAGTATAAGTCACATAAATAAACGCTTTAGCCAAAGTATCATTATCAGATAAAACAACAGGGAAACTGGTTAATGCATATTTACCAGTACCACTTGCATAAGTACCATTAGTCAAAATAACAATGTCACCAGTAATGGTTGTAGTGTAGAAGGATTCTAAACCAGTTTGATTATAAGTATCCTTACCAAGATAACCATTATATAAAACTGTTGCCTCATAGGAAGTTTCATTCAATAAAAATTCATCAAACCATACTTGAAGTTGGTAATTTACAGTATCATAATTTCCGGAACCGTCATATTTGATATGATCAGTCAAAGGCCTAATAGTAGGATCAACCAAAGGCACATCTGTACTGCCATCAGTCAAATCAATTTCAGTGGAATTTACAACAGTACCATTATCCAATAAAACAACAACATATTTACCAGCCTTATTAGTAGTAACAGTAACAGTCAACTTATTAGCAAAACCAGGATAAACAACATCTTTAGAGTTATCAACTACTTTGAAATTAGAAATAGCAGCTGAATTTATTATGGATTTTGCAGTCAATACTGAAAGAACACTCTTATAAGAAGGTCCAGAGTAACCTTGACCAGGAATTACAAACAATTCAGTATTTTTACCATTTTTAAAGTAATTAGTTATATTCCATTCATTATATTGATAGTAATTACCCGCCTTATGTTTTGAATCAGTTAAAAATTCATCATTAAGTTTATAAGTTCCATCAGATGATGAAAGAGCAATATTGATTAATTTTGCTTCAAATACATTGTTAAATGAGGCGGTGTTAAAAGAAATAGTTTTATTGGAACTAGTCCAAATTTGATTATCGTCAACCAAATAATTGATTACATCATCGTCCCCATCATCATAAGCTAAAACTAACCCTATAAGTTTTATTCTTCCGTCAAATGATTTATTTTCCATTTTAAAGGTATCAACCTTAATTTTTAAATTAGTTCCATTTAAACCTTGAATCAAGCTAGTTACATCATAATGAACCATGAAATCTGAATAACATTTGGTAGTATGATTATTTACTGTATAAACAGTACCATCAGCTGAACCGTCTTCAGTCCATAAAGATTCAGAGTAACTTTCATTTCCATTAGCGGTAGAAATACTTATATTTGCATTAGCACCGTAAGTATTTTGAGCACTACCACTATAAACATTCACATAAACATCAGCACTTTTAATTGTCTTAGCATCAGCAGGAATATCATAACTTAATTCTCCACTTGTAGACCATGGATTTTCAGTTGCAACATCTACATCTCCTGAAACAGTACCTGAAACTTGTTCAGAATCCCCAATAACTGTTTCATCTCCACTTGTAGAAATAGCATTATCCACATCCTGAGCAGATATGGCACTAACACTAAGAACAATTATGAAAACCAAAAATATTGAAAATATTAAACTTTTATTTTTCATAATCTCACTTAATTACATTTCTCTTAAGTATTTAGTAATAATAAAAATAATCATTATATTACTAATAATACTATTATATTATTATAAAGTAATACTCTTATAAAACTTTTTATTCGGCCTTAAAAAGAGAAAAGTATATATAAATGTAAAGTAATTTTAAAAAGAAGTAATAATTATTCTAAAAAAATAAGAAAAAAGTAATACTAATTAGCAAATAGCTAAAAACAAAAAGTATTACTCTTAGCCTTCAACCATTATTAGCTTACCCGTTGAAGGATCCTTGTAAACTTTACCCATTTCCATATAGCCCTGACCTGAACTGTTAGAGGATTCTGGAGTTTCATTCAATGTTTGTCCTTCGCTGACTTCAGTCACATCAGGCGAGGACTCCTGAATGGCTTTCTGCTGATTTTGATTATCCTGAAATACAACACTCTGCATATTCCAACTTATAACAACAAATATTAATAAACCAACAGCAATAACAAGCATTGCATCTACAAGATTTGAGGTTCCAGCCATCGGGTCTTCTTCACCTTCAGAAAAACGTTTTTTAGATTTATCTCTAACCATTAGCAAAACCTCTTATTGATTTAATTTATCAAGCAATGCATCTGCAAGCGCATCCAAATTGGACAAGTACTCTTCATACCATCTGCGCCTTACTTTGGAGACAAAATAAGCTACAGCTCCCGCACCGATACCAACAACTGTAGTATCAAAAGCAACAATAATAGCATTAGCCAATGTATTTACATCCCCAGCACCTAAAGCAGCAAGACCAGGCCCCATAGGAATTAAAGTACCCATCAATCCCAATGTCGGTCCAATACGTGTGACAACATCAGTTCTCTCAATTGATTTTGCAAATTTATTTTCTTCAAATTCGACTAATTTTTTAGCCAAGGCATGTCTTGATTCAGGAGTCAGAGAATTTGCACGTAAAATCTTAATTAAGACAACTTTTTGAGATTCATAAATATTTGCATTTTTAATAACATTTTTTATTTCATCTAAAGAAGTTGCATTTGATATGGAATAGATTAATTCTTCAATTAGCTCGGGAGTGATTTTCTTTCTTGAAGTATACTCAGAAATCAAACCACCAATCGCAAGTACTGCAAATTACCGGAATCTGCAGACTTTGTGAAATCATATTTAATGTTGATGTTAATATTTCACTTCCAGGAATTGTTGTTACCATTAAATCACCTAATTAAAATTACTGTTTCTCCTAGATATTACTCCACCGATAGCCACTACGACAAGCACCAATATTAATGCCCCAATTAATGAATATGGGGAGGCTATTGATATTGCTTCCATCGGATTTTGAATCATTGCAGTAATGTTCGGCAAGAACAGTGCGGACAATAGGAAATAAATTCCTAAAAAGAACATGAAATTACCCAATACTATTGGATAAGGCTTATCAATGAATTTTACCAAGTAATTAGAAGCATAATAAGTTACAACGATTGTTAAAACTAATGCTAAAGCCACAATTACACTTAAATTCATCAATCCTAAACCTACAGTAGGTGCAACAAGCATTATACTCACTATAATGGAACCAAAACAACAAGGACATGGAGCAACTACTGCCATACAAGTGGCAGCAGTAGTATTTTTTTCAAATACCTTATACTCCCTTATTGTAAATATTCCTGCTAAAATCATGATTATTGCCATGATTAAGAAAAATTCGAAATTGTAAGTATAAATTAAATCTGTAATCTGATCTGTGAAAAATGAGGAAATTTCCGTCAATATTAAAACTCCCCCACCATATCCTATTGACACCAATGCCAAATATCTCTTTGACATGTTTGCGAGGCCTGTAGCAAGGCCCAATTTGATTCCAAAAATTAAAACTGCGGACAATATTCCGAGTTGCCATAAAATATTAATTGCATCCATTAAAACACCTACTATCTTTCATTAAATAGCTTATCTAAATCTTGAACTTTATCTTTATCATCTTCATTTCTAAAGTATCCGACAGCCACAACCATAATCAAGCATAAAATTGCTAAAACAGCCACTATTGACAAACCTACTTCACTGGCTGATTGGGAAGATATCGGATTTATTTCAACTGACTTTTTGACATCCGCTCCCTCTGCAGATGAACTTCCAGCTTGGACTGATTCACTTCCAGCACCTACATTTGAAAATGCCTCTCCCTGAGCATTGTCACCACTTTGAGCAGTAGTTTGAGTAGTTGTGGAGCTGGAATTTGTTTTAACAGTCGAGGAAGAAGTTGATCCTTTTACTGGATTTTGAGTTGAAGCTTCCTTTTGATTATCTTTTGACTCGGTTTCTGGTGGCTGAGTTGATTGAGTATTGTTCTTGAATACCGGATTTTTAGTTGCCTCATATAATTTAGGAAGCAGTTGAGCCAAAATATCCGGATTAACATATTGCACAGCCCATTGCATCATCGCAATATTACCACAACTACAGTCACAACATGCCACACCATTTTGAACTGTTGCTTGAGCCCAAGTATTTGCTATATCGCTTATTGTTGCCTTATCTGCTTTCCAATATCCATCATGGATGGTAGTAAGCATTGTTCCACTCATGGAAATAAGTGAATATGCATTATTTCCGCTCATCAACCAGTCTTTAACGCCAATATTGTATTTATCCTTATAATAAGTATCA
>NZ_CAJOJM010000095.1:0-2604 GCF_905234905.1 Methanobrevibacter sp. UBA188
ATGTTAAATGAAATGGGACAAATTTAGAAATATAATAAATTCATTAGAAGAAAATAGGTGAAAGTAAATGGAAAACAAAAACATCATTATAATATTGCTTGTGATAATTGTCATTCTTGCAGCGGCTGTAGGTGTGGTGCTTTCCCAGCAAATGGCAAAGGAAAAGTCTAATCTAAAAATTGCTGATAAGAGCCTTAACGTTGATGATGCACTGGTTGTTAAATTAACTGATGCCAATGGAAATCCAATTTCAAATGAGACAATCAAAATTAAACTTACAGATAAAAAGGGATTGGCAACTGATAAGGAAATAAAAACCAATTCCAAAGGTCAGGCCAAATTCAAGATGACAGAAAAAGGCAAATATTCTGTCGAATGCACATTTGATGGAAACGGTCAATATTCATCAAGTTCCGTTTCAGGAAATGTCAGCGTTAAAGAGGCAACTACCAAAGTCGTCAATAATCAAAAAACAAGTAATTCTAATTCAGCATCTGGTTTAAGTGAAGACGGATATTCATATTATCCAAGCAGCGGTCCTGCAGTTGATTCAATGGGTTATACTCGAGAATATGCAATTGCCAATAACTGGCATTATATACCACAGACAATTGACGGACGTGATGCAGGAGTATACGTGCCTTATGACTCCAAAGCGGGATGCTATCATACTTAAGGAGTGTATTTGAATGGAAAGCAAAAATATTATTATTGTATTAATTGTAATAATTGTGATACTTGCAGTTATGATTGGAATAACAGTATTGCACCCATTTGATAGTAAAGAACCAAGTAAAGTAAAAATTACCAGTAACAGGACACTTGCTGAAGGCGATAATTTAACATTGCAGCTAACGGACTTAAATAAAACAGCACTTTCAAAACAGAAAGTAAATATAACTGTTAAAGACAGCAAAGGTAAAGTTGTTTTAAATAAAACTGTAAAAACCAATGACAAAGGTAAGGCAAAGCTCGACCCTGAGCTGAAGAAAGGAAAATACAATGTAACCGTTAGCTATGGTGGTAATGAAAACTACACAGCAAACAACACAACACAAAATTTAACAATTAAAGAAAAGGTTGTTGAAGCTCAACAATCCTCCTCAAGTTCCAATGGTGGTTCATCCGAATCTTCTGATTGGTATGATTCAGGGGGGCATCATCATTATTATGAAAACGGTCAGGAATATGTCGGAGATCCAAATGCTCAACACTTTACCATTGATAAATGGAATTATGTTAGTGAACATGGAATGGAATAATTAATAATTAGGTGAAACTCTGCATCTACCTCTATTTTTTTATTTTTTTTCGTAGGTATAATACCTACAACCTTTTTTTTATTTTTTTCCAATATGTTAACTTAGAAGATAGTTTTTAAAATTTCACTAACTTATTACATTCTGTATTTCCATGAAAGCATATCTTAAGCTATTTTTTCATATACATTCATCATCTGGAATAGTCTGTTTTTATAATTCCTGGCTTGCATTGATGATTAATAATTTTTATAGTTATCAGTTTGAATTAGTATTATATGTTGTAAAAAAAATTGATTTGGGCAGTCATATTGTCCTTTTTTTAAGTGATTGAAGATTTTTTGGAGGCATTCATTGTATCTTTTTTAATAACTGATTTAATTTTTTGATTAAATATGAACATATTCAATTATATTATTTTTTAATCTGATAAACTGTATACGTATTTTATTGTTAATATTGTGAACTGTATAATTTTAAGTCGGCAACTATATATATTAGTAACGAATAAAAATCTTAATTAATGCTGTAATATATTTTTGAACCAAAAAAAATAACATGCATGTTTCGAAGAATATAAAACTTTTTTTTAAAGGAGCTCGGGAAAAAAATGAAATATACAAAACTTATAATTATAACGATTGCTATTTTTATGTTCGGAATGGCTGCGACGTGTGCCGCAGACACGAATGAAACCATAATAGCAAGTGAAACTGAACAAACAATTGAATTATCACAAGCAGATACAAATGAAAAAATATCTGCCGAGAAAAATGAACTAATAAGCCAAACAAAAAATAATGAACTGATAAGTGCAGGAAATACTGGAACATTTGCCGAACTGCGAGACAATATTACTGCAGCAGGTTCAACATTAACATTAAATAAGAATTACGAATGTGAAAACGATTTTGATAGTGAAGGAATAATTATTGCTAAATCCATAACAATCGATGGAAACGGATATAAAATCGACGCACAAGGAAAAGCAAGAATATTCAAAATATTAGCAGACAATGTCGCACTGAAAAACATAACTTTCACAAATGGAAAAACAACAGAAAATGGTGGTGCAGTTTTATTTGAAAAGTCAGGTACTGTGTCCAATTGTAATTTCACTGATAACCAAGCAACTGGTTATTACAGTAATGGTGGTGCTGTTTGGATGTCTTCTGGTAGTGTTGAAAATTGTAATTTTACTGGTAACAAAGCACCAGGTAATATCAAAGAAATTGGTGCTTTAAATGGGGGTGGTGCAGTTTTCTTTGAGTATAATGGAAATTTGACAAATTGTAATTTTATTGGTAACACTGCAACTGATTGTGGTGGTGCAGTTTACTTCCTG
>NZ_CAJOJM010000096.1:0-2514 GCF_905234905.1 Methanobrevibacter sp. UBA188
TGAAACAGCTGGGTGTTATCCACTATGATTAATTTAATTGAAAACATGGAAAACAATTAAATTATTTTAAAAAAATACGAATAATTCGTATAAAATGTATGATATAGTTCGCATACTTATCAATTTGCCCACTAAAACTCAAATATATGATTAATAGAAATAAAATTTAAAAAATTAGATATTGGAAGCAAAAATAACTAATTATCCAATGATTCATCAGCATATTTAAATTTACTTCTTGAAAACAGCCAGACAATCAATGCCGCAACAGAAACCGCACTTGCCGCAATCATTACATATGACCATCCCCCCAATGACCATAGAAGAGATGCAAGAGCACTTCCAACAGCCCCAAATATAAAGTTATTCACAACAAAAACCGTGTTCAATCTGCTGCGTTCACCTTGAGATAAGTTAAACAATCTTGTCTGGGTCAAGACACTTACTCCCTGAACTGCAACTGAAAGTACCGCTGCAACAATCACAATGGCAACAATTGAATCACTGAATGCAAAGCCGCACACCATACTAACAAGGCAAACCACAATGAACGCTCCAAGTGCAGGTATGCTCAAGCCTTTGTCCTGCAATTTTCCGATTCCCACACCAAATACTGCCGCTGCAAGACCTGCCAGACTTACAAGCCCAATTTGGAACGTGTTATAGTTAAACGGCTCTGCGGACAAAAGAAATGTTAAAGAAGTCCAGAATATGTTGAAAATCAAACCGAATATCAGTCCTGAGTGCAGCAATATGTTTGGCAATGAGCTATGATTTTTAAAGGTGGTGAAAACACTTGCCAAAAGTTTCCCATATGATTTAAATTTGTTTTTTGCAGGAATTTCCGGCAATACATAAATCATTACCAAAACCATGACCAGATTCAAAGCGGCCGCTATAACATAAACGGATCTCCATCCCCAAAATCCTGCAATGATGCCGCTTGCAAACCTTGAAAAGAGGATACCTGTTGTTATTCCGGATGATACAATTCCAACGATGTGGCCACGTTCATCCTCACGGCTCAAATCCCCTGCAAGAGGCAATATGATTTGACCGGAAATTGTTACAATCCCCATACTGAAGAGTGACAGTGACAATATGATAAATGAAGGTGATATGGCACAGGAGACCAAAGCCAATACGGAAAGCACCATTACAAGGGCTATCATACGTTTTCTTCGAACAAAATCACCCAAAGGCAAAATAAAGAGAATTCCCATCGCATAGCCTATTTGGGTTGCAGTAACCAGAAGTCCCCCATTTGCCGCTGGAAGACCAAAGCCATCCATTATCTGGACAAGCAACGGCTGGGCCCAGTACAGATTACCTATTGCAAGACCTGAACATATCGCAAACAGTATCGCCAGGAATTTAGTCATGACTATATCATTATCATTCATATTATCGCACCAATTAAAATTTTCTAATCAAATATTTAAAAAATAGGGTATTTAAAGATAAAGTGGCATCAATGACATCTAAAAAACTTAATATTAAAACATATATAACAATAAACATGACTTTAAATCCGAAAAAACTTGCATATTACGAAAAAAAGTATGAGCGAAACCCCCTGGAAGACACTCTCAAATTCATGAGCAACAAGTGGACACTGCATGTTTTAAGAGACCTGTTTTTAGGAAAAAGTCATTTCAATGAATTTAAAGTCAACAGACCCTCCCTGGACAACAAGGCACTGTCAAGATGCCTTAAGACAATGCAGGATAATGGCCTTATTTACAAGACAAATGAGGGCAATGATCCAAAAAATACCCAGTATTTCCTAACCAAAAAGGGAAGGTCACTGAATAAGGTATTCTATGAACTGTTACTGTTTGCTCTTGAAACGGATGTCGACAACGAACATTATTCGGAATATGAAAAAAAAGAATTGAAAGAAATGTATAAGGAAATATTGGATTTAAAATGAAAAGAATGAATTTTTAAAAATCCATCTATTCCTGATTACTTAAAAGAACACCACCGACTCCAACATTGTCAAATTTCCTTTCGTTGAACAGCACATATATCATTTCTATCGGAAGGCCTGTGACTCTTGAAGCGGATTCGCTGAATTCTTTTGCTAAAATTTCTTTTTGCTCTTTTGTTAATTCTCCTATATCAAAACTTATAACTGGCATATTATCACCAATTGAAAATTAAATTTTTCTAAATAAAAAGTTAATGTGGCATGAAAGCCACTTAATTAATAACTATACCCTCTTGAAAAAGCCACTATAATAACGAACTATTCGTATAAAACAAAACTATATATAATAATATAATCCAATAAATTATTAATTCATATCTAATGAATTAACCAAAAATTGGAGATAAAAAAATGAAAGCTAACGCACAAAAAATAGCTGATGGAGTATACTGGATTGGTGTACTCGATTGGGACTTAAGAACCTACCACGGTTACACATTAGACGGAACCACCTACAATGCATACATTGTATTCGGTGAAGACGAAGTAGCAATCATCGATAATGCTTATCCTGGAAAAAC
>NZ_CAJOJM010000097.1:0-2467 GCF_905234905.1 Methanobrevibacter sp. UBA188
ATAACGAGCGATCCAAAAGAATGTTTCATTACAATTGATGATTCAATCGGAGGCGGAAAATTTGCATTAGCTGATGGAGATTATGTGACATTTAAAGAAGTGAAAGGAATGACTGAATTAAATGATGGAAAACCAAGAAAAATTAGATTCATTAACGCAATGAGTTTTGCTATTGAAGAAGATACATCGAAATATGGGGAATATAAAGGAGGTGGAATTATAGAGCAAGTTAAAATTCCCGAACCCAAAAAATATAAATCTTTTAAAGATATGTTTAATGTGCCTTATACTGATAAAGTTCCTGATCCTATTGATTTTTCGAAGTTTGGTAGAAATGAATTGTTGCATTGCGCTGTAAGAGCTATTCATGAATTTTATATGAAAAATAAAAATTTACCTGAATTAAATAATAAATCTCAATGTGATGAAATTGTTGCATTAGCTAAGAAAATTTATGATGATGCAAAGGCAGCGAAAGAAAAATGGATTGAAAATTCACAAGATTTTGATGAAAAAATTGTTTTCAATGTCGCAAGATGGGCAAAAAGTGAAATTAGTCCTATTTGTGCTTTTCTCGGGGGTGTAGTTGCCCAAGAAATAGTTAAATTTACTGGAAAATACACACCATTTGATCAATGGTTATGGTTTGATTTTTTCGAAAGTGTTGCTAATTTAAAAGAAGAAGAAGTTGATAGAACATTAAAAGGAACAAGATATGATGATCAAATTGCAATTTACGGAAATGAAATTCAAAAGAAACTTAATGATACTAACATTTTCATGATTGGCGCTGGTGCTTTAGGCTGCGAATTTCTCAAAAACATGGCTTTAATGGGAATAGCAACATCTGAAGGAAAAAATGTAACAGTAACAGATAATGATAATATCGAAACTTCAAATTTAAATAGACAATTTTTATTCCGAAAAGAAAATGTCGGTCATAGTAAATCACAATGCGCATGTGAATCAGTTCGTAAAATGAATACGAAATTCAATTGCAAACATTTACAATCTCTCGTTTCGCCTGAAAATGAGCACATTTTCAACGAAGATTTTTGGAATTCACAGACATTCATAATAAACGCGGTAGATAACGTAAAAGCTCGTAGATACATAGACACTCAATGTACGACATATTGTAGACCATTGATAGATTCAGGAACATTAGGAACTAAAGCGCATGTGCAAATGATAATTCCTCATGTTACTTCATGTTATAATGACACTCAAGATCCGCCAGAAGAATCAGTTCCAATGTGCACGATTCACAATTTTCCAGCAATGATTGAACATTGCATTGAATGGAGTAGAGATCATTTTAATGAATATTTCACTGATGTTATTGTAGATGCTAAGAAATTAATAGAAAATCCTGAGCAATTTTATGCGGATTTGAAAAAAGAAGGTAACACTACATTACAACTTGTGAAATTGAGAAATATTAAAAAACATATTGTTTTAGTTGATCAAAATAGTTTCGATAAAGTCATTGAATTCGCTGTTATGCAATATACTGATAATTTCGATCATAAAATAAGACAATTGTTACATAATTTCCCAGAAGATTATAAAAACAATGATGGTTCTTTATTTTGGACGGGAAGCAAAAGATGTCCGCATCCAATTCCTTATGATGCAAATGACCCTGTTTGTTTTAATTTCGTTAAAAATTACGCTATTATTTTAGCGAGAGGTTTGAGTATTAAATGTGATTATGATGATGAATATATTAAAAAAATCTCGAGTTCTGTTAAAATTCCAGAATTCGTTGCTAAAAAAGTAAAAATAAAAGTCAAAGATGATGAACCTGATACTAACGATAAAATCGACGATCCAGCGAAAATTCAAGCCGAAGAAGAAAATGAACTAAATAACTTAATGAAAGAACTTTCAATCTACGATAAGAACAAAACAGTTCCAGACAAATTCAAACCAGAAGATTTCGAAAAAGACGACGATTCAAACGGACACATCGATTTCATACACGCATGTTCAAATCTCCGTGCACGAAACTACAAAATCAAAGAAGCAGATCGTCAAAAAGTAAAAATGATCGCCGGAAAAATAATACCAGCAATCGCAACAACAACAGCAGCGGCAACCGGATTAGTTTCCCTCCAATTATATACTCTATTCCAAACAAACAAAATCGAATATATGCGAAATTGTTTCATGAATCTCGCAGTTTGTTTATTCGTAATGACAGAACCAGCGGAAGTAATAAAAATGAAAGACAAAGAATATGATGAAATGTTGCTTGGGCCAGTGAAAGCAATTCCGCCGCAATGGACAGTGTGGGATAAAATAGAAGTTAAAGGTAGTATGACATGTGAAGAGTTTATTAAGTATGTGAAGGAGAAATATAATGTTGATGTTAGTGTTATTACTTGTAATAGTGTGACTATTATTCAAACTTTTATGCCGAGTAATAAAGATAGAAATAAAGAGAAAATTGAGGATTTGTATA
>NZ_CAJOJM010000098.1:0-2319 GCF_905234905.1 Methanobrevibacter sp. UBA188
GTTTTTCCGGGTTCTAATTTAAAATTAATGTTTGTCAATGCGTCCTTTTCACTTTTAGAGTATTTGAAAGAAACATTCTTAAATTCGATTGTGGATTTTCTTTCGTTAATTGTTCCTATTTCTCCATCAACAATGCTCAATTCAGTATCAAGTACTTGTTTCACACGTTTGATAGGGAGAATTAAATCTGGAAGATTTTTTGAAAATGATATGATTATTAAAATAGAGCTCACGATTTGGGTGGCATATTGAATAAATGCAATCAGGTCACCTGTTAGGATTGTTCCTGATTCTATTTGATAAGATCCGAAGTACAATATTGAGACAATCATAATTGATGAATGCAATGTCATTAAGGGATTTAAAAATAGAATATATCTTCTGATAGAATCTCTTAGCTCTTTGAATTCGTCATTTGTCGCTTTAAATTTTTTTGATTCATAATCCTCTCTGACAAATGTTTTAATAACTTCCATTCCGGTAATGATTTCCCTAACCATTCCCTTGATGTCGGGCAGTTTGTCTAGTATGATTAAGTATGGAACAGTTTTCTTTAAAATAAAAAACATAAAAACGATAATCAGGATTAATATCATCAATATAATCCAGTATAAGTTTGTTCCCAGTTGAATTGTTTTTATAATGCCCCCTATTGCCATAGCGGGTGCGAATATAATCACATCAAATGCCCACTCTAAAATCATTCGGATACGTGACACGTCATTTGTTGTTCGTGTCATCAATGTTGATTTTGAAATGTTATTGTGTTCATGATTTGAAAACTTCAAAACTTTTGAAAAAACGAGTATTCTTAAGTTATATGAATATTCTGAAGCAACTTTACATGAAAAAAGAGAAACAATTATTCCTGTGATTGTAGCAAGAATAGTAAGCATTATCATTGTTGTTCCTGCACTGTAAATGTATGCTATATCACCATTTGCAATGCCTATATCAACAATTTTGGAAGTATATTCCGGCAGTTGCAATGTAAAGTATGCTTCAAGAACAAGCAATGCTATTATAATAATTATCGTTTTAATATTCTTTTTCAATGGGGAAAATATATTCCACATATGTAATTTTATGATTATTCCTATTAATAAATCTGCTTAGGAGACCTCTTTTAAAATCGTTTTTTTATATTGTTAATTATTTTGTCGGACAGAAATTAGGATATTCTGAATCTTGGTGTTTGCAGTTTATAATTCCACAATTTATACAGGAGTAATTTTTCATGATATTTCCCCCGAGGATTATTCTATTCCCATATTATTCTTTTTAATTTTTCTTAAAAAATAGTTATCCATACAATTTTGATGGGTTTTATATTAATAGTGAACGAATACTTCGAATTCTCCAAAGTAGTTCAAAAAAGCCCCCCCCCAATGAAAATACCAAAACATCCCTTAAACTTCGGACTAATTCATCATTATTTTCTCTTAAGTTTTTCCACCATCTTATCCCTTCTTTCTATCCTGTCTTGTTTAGATTGTTTCATGTTTTCTCTGAATTCATCTTTTCGTCTTTGATTTTCTTCCCTGAACTTTTCTATTTTCTCTTTTCTTTTTATGTTGAATGTTTTAACAGTGTATTTAAATTTATACTCTTTGCCAAAGTTATTGAACAGATGCCTTAAGAATAGATAGTAAATGATTGAACTCAATAGTTGACCGCAGCAAATTCCAATCAAAACACATGCCCCATTTGAAATGGTATTTACAAGTAAGACTATTAAAGCCACTTCAAATATTATTCTAATTATGGTAAACATTAGGGAATACATACTTTTTCCAAAACCATCCAACATCTTTGCTGAAATCATGGAAACTGGCGTTAAAACCATAAGGACTGTTCCACCAATTGCTATCCAAAATATTTCATTTTCCATCCCTGTAATGGAAAATATGCTAAATGCATATTCGCGCAAGAAAATAAATGCAATCATTACTACAAGTGTAGTGAAGATTGATATTTTCATCACATATTTGAACATTTTTTCCAATTCATCAAATTTCTCTGCTCCGAATAAATGACCTGTAACGCTCATCAATCCTCTCCCATAACCTCGAACAGGTGCAATCAGCAATGCCCTTAATTTAAGTGCCACAGAATTTGAACTACCTCGACTTTGTAGAAGTCGAGGATTCCTAGATTTGTTTTTTTGTGCCACTTGTTTATTTGGCGTTTTCTAGGCTATTCCCGTAGTCCCACCGGTTCAAAATATTAATGGCGGCGTTAATGTCACGGTCTAGTGTTTTACCGCAGTTTGGACATTTCCATTTTCGTGTTTTCACATCTAATTCATGGTTGATGTTT
>NZ_CAJOJM010000099.1:0-2313 GCF_905234905.1 Methanobrevibacter sp. UBA188
GATCCGTCAAAGAGTTCCAAAAAGACTATGGACTTAAGGTAACTGGTAAAGTAGATGAAAATACAGCTAAAAAACTTGGCATAATTTAAATTTAAGTAGGTGCAATTCACCTACAACTCTTCTTTTTTTTAGACAGGAAATAGAACATTTTCATTTCCAGGTATCCTATAAATTTGTATTTGTTAATTTTCATGTTTAATTGGTCTAAATTAATGTAGGTATCCGCTTACTTTCGAAAAACTTTAAATATTGATGAGTTTATATATTTTAGTGTAGTTATATAATTATTATTTATATTTCACACTAAAATTTTCAAGAGGTGAAAACATGAACATTTCTAAAAAATTGATTGCTGTATTGGCGATTTTCTGTTTAATTGCATCTGCAGGTGTAGTATGTGCAGAAGATGTCTCTGGTGAAGGTGATGTTGGATCTGATGGTGGTTATTCTGGTTCCGGTGATTTTGGATCTGGTGATGATATTGGTCCTGATGGTCCGACTGATGTTGCTCCTGATGGTGTCCCTTACCATGACGATGGAACTGATCCAACTGGAAATGCAACAGGTGATAATTCTAACTCAACAGGTAATGTAACCAATAAAACAGGCAATGTTACTAATACAACTGGAAATCATACTAATGCTACTAATGCAACAACAAATCACGGTTTATTAAGTACTGGTAATCCAATCTTAATTTTATTAGTTGTAATTGCAATTGTAGGTGCTGTTATAGTTATTAAAAGAAAATAGATAATCAATATTTTTCCAATATTATTTTTTTTCATTGGATGGTGAGGTTTCAATAGTCTTGAAATCTTGCTTACATATTTTTTACTAATTTTACTCATTTTTTTCAAATTTCAATATAAAAAATAGAAAAGGGGATGAAGAAATTAATTCTTCATATTTTTTTAGATTTATCTGCCGTATAAATAGTTTATAATGCCAATAATGCTTAAAATAAGAGTTATGACATATCCGATAACTGCAATTAAAGGCATGTCAAATAGCATTGGGCCTCTGGTAATTGTCATAACCAATGAGGAACTTATTAAAAGCGCAGCTATAATTACAACCAGTGAAAATTTGCTGACAATACGGTCAAGTCCATCCAGTTCAAACTTAACTTTCATATCTCCATTATCGATTTTGTGAATGGCTTTTGCAATAAGTGGAAGCAGGGATGTGAGCATATTTTTGTAGTAAAGTAAACTGCCTTTCTTGCTTTCGATAAAATTTTTAATGTTTACTCTTTCTTTGACACTTTCCTTTGCAATTGGTTCGATGGAAGCTATCATATCTATTTTTGGATCCAGTGTGGTTGAAACAGATTCAATCATTGATATTCCGCGAGCCATTGAAACGAATTCAGTTGGAAGAATAATTCCATGATCCTGCATCAATCCGAGCATTTGGTCGAAGATGTCATTGAATCCGGTGCTGTCGCTTGCAAACATCCTTAGGAATAAATCGCGAAGGTCACGCTTCAAATCGGTAGTGTCCATGCTGTAATCTATAATGCCCATATAAATGAACTGATTGATTAAGCCATTAACGTCCTGATCTGCAACCAGCATTAACATGTCTGAAAGTTTTTTTCTAAAATCATCATCAAGAATTCCCATTGCACCTAAATCGATGTAACATACAACGTTATCTTCCAAAATGATTATGTTTCCTGCATGTGGGTCTCCATGGAAGAATCCGTCAATCAAAACTTGCTTCATAAATGAATCAATGACACGTTTGGCAATAAGTTCTTTATCAAACTCTTCACTGTCGCTTACATAAACATCCTGTAAGTTAGTACCATCAATGAATTCCATGGTAAGGACTTTTGGAGTGCAGTAATCTGCATATGCAATTGGAATGTGGATTGTTTCATCTTCTTCAAAATTTGCACCTAAAACATTCATGTTGATTAATTCGTTGGTATAATCAAGTTCTATATGGATTGAATGGTCAAATTCTTTAATCATTTCAGGCAGATTGTACTTTCTGAATTCATCGCTATACTTGTGAACAGTCTTTGCAAGGGATTTCATTATGGCCAAATCTTGTTCAAGGTTTTCATTTATGCCTTCCTTTTGAACCTTAACGGCAACCCTTTCTCCTGTAATCAATCTGGCTTCATGAACTTGGGCAATGGATGCTGTTGCAAGACTTTCCTTTGAAAACTCGGAAAACAATTCATCAATATTTCCATTAAGTTCACTTTCAATCACTCTTTTAACTTCCTCATAGGGCGTCATATCTTGGAATCAATCCCTTTCCAACATCATTTTTGTAAGTCTTCAATAGTAAGATTTT
>NZ_CAJOJM010000100.1:0-4103 GCF_905234905.1 Methanobrevibacter sp. UBA188
CTGTCAAGACGGGAATTTTTAAAAGTCAGATTATTCAAAACAACATTGGCATTTGTTGTGAAAATTCTGACAGGATTATAGTCTGCATCAATATAATGATTGTTACCGTTAATTGTGATATCCTTTGATATGATTATTCCATCAGTCAAATCTGAATCTCTATTTGCATCAAAAACATAATTTTTCTCAAGATTAATTATTGAGCTGGATGAAGATAAAATTAAATCATTTAAATCGGTAAATGATGCAAAAGACACTGAATCTCCAATGTTATATCCGAAATATTTGGTATAAGAATTGTAATACCTATTTTCATTGTAAGTTACCTTGATTAAATAGTTTTGTGAAGGTTTAAAGTTGTAATCCAATGTGAATTGTCCATTTTTATCAACCGAAACTGTTTTTGTAAATTTGTCGTCAATTGTATAGGTCACTGTTCCGGAGCGAACAGACCTTACTGTGAAAATTTTATTGTCTAAAGTAATTGTTTCGGGAGTGAGTTTTATGAAATCTGATTCAAACTGTACATTGCTTCCCATATAATCTTCAACAGGCATTCCCAAAACCATCAAATCCAATCCTGTTGACGAATTGGTGATAATTATATTTTCAAGCAGATTAGGTTTTTTTGTAAAAGTGACTGTGCCTTGGTATTGATTATTAGGCAAAACATCAGTTCGCCTTGAGTTTTTAACGATAGTATTTATAAGAGTTCCATTATTACCGTCCCATCGAATAGCAGTTGCACCGATAGACCCATCAATCCAGTTGGATACGCTTGCATTATCTATTACTGAATTATTCATAATAACATTATCTGACAAAACAGTTACAGTTCCATATTGCCCCCCATGACAGTTAACAATATTACATTTATCGATTAAACCATTATCACCATCCCAAATAACAGCACCTCCATATCCCCTCTCAGTTTCATAAGAATATGCAGTATTTACGGCATTTGTTATATTCACATTGATTAATGCAGCATTAATGCCTGATACACATAAGTAACAACATCTTCAAGCGTTCTGCATTTTGACAATGAAAGTGGGCTTATTAAAATTGCATTATCCTCCAAACCAAATAAGTTCCAATCATGGGGATTAACAGCAGGTACCGGTTCAAACTTCCTTTTAAAAGTAGTTTCGGACAATCCGTTAATTGTATATCCGTTCCCATCTATAATTTTATTCTCAAAACTGAAGAAATACCCTCCAGCACTGCAAATATCTATACCATCAACCCAGGAATAATCATGAGACAATGTTATATAATCTCCTGAAGAAGCATAATCCACCATCAATTTCAATGCCTTAAGAGGATATTCAAATTTAATTTTATATCCTTCGACAGTTGCATCCAGATTTTTCAAGGGTTTTGCTAAAGTATAACTGACAACATCACCAGTCAAATTATTTAAAACAACCTTATTGCCGTCAACCATAGTTAAAACATATTTTACATTATATTTTCCTGAATCCTTAACGGAAGTATTAAAATTATAGCTGTAACCGTTGGAATCGCTTTCAATTGAAATAAACTTAAAAGTCGGATTTGCGACATTAAAATCAAAAGTATTGCCGGTTAAAATATTATCATCTTCATCAGCTGAAGACTGAAGACAACTAGTATTCAAATCAACATCCTCAACAAAGTTTATTTTTCCGCCATATTCCTTTTGATAAGCATTTCCATCGGAATCCATTGATTGTGAAATCGTTTGATTCACATCAGAAATGCCAATCTGATCATCAATATTCTCATTTGCGCTAACTGCTGAAAGCACCAGCAGACCCGCAAGAACTATTGTCAGTACAAATATATTTTTATTTTGCAAAATTTTTCCCCCCAAAAGATATTAATTGATATATATTTATATCCAAAATAGAATAAATGTGTTTTGATAAGAATATAAAAGGTGAATATTTTTTAGAAATATCAAAAAAGAATGAAAATTGTTTTAATTAAAAAAATAAAGGATATTGTTCCAATAAACCAAATATTGCTCCATTTTTGAGCACAATCCAAATAATACCTTTTCATGTCAAATTTAATTGACAATAAGATTTTCTGTTCCCAAATCCCCATATAACTTTTAAAAAACAATATTTAATCTTTAATTCAGCATCTGAAAAATCCCCCAAATACAATTCAAAACCAGTTAATTTTCCTGCCGACATGCAATTAAAGCATCGAAATTTTAATCAAACAGCTTCTGTTTCAACATACATTAGAAACAACTTATTTATAACTTATTATAATAATTATAAATAGTGATTTATATGATATGTCCAAAATGCGGAAGACAATACAACGAAAACAGCAAATTTTGCGAAGACTGCGGTGTCAAACTTATAAAGAGGATGTGACACGAAGTCACTATTTTTTTAATTTTATTTTGTTTATTTTTTCTTTAATTTTATATACTATGAAGTACAATCTTTTATTATAGAGATTAATCTTTGTGGTTGTTTTATTTATGGTTTTGAAAGATGATAATATTAATCAGACTATGTTGGTCCCTATGGACTTGCGAAATTTGATTCCTGAAGATCATCCTTGCTATTTTATTAAAAATGTGGTTGATTTAGTTGATTGTTCGAAAGTGAACCAGGAATTTCGTGGAAAGCCTGGTGAATTTGCTTATCCTCGTGAATTATTGCTCAGACTTATTTTAATGAGCGTTTTCGATGGCGGATTGTCTTCAAGAGAAATTGAGAGAAAAACACGTACTGACATTGCATATATGTATCTTGCAGCGATGGAAAAACCATCATATCGAACAATAGCAAGATTTAAAGTCGAATACTCAGATTTAATCGACGAAGCATTCAAAACAACCATTAAAATTGCAAAAGACAATGATTTAATCAAAATCCATCATCTGAGCTTGGACGGAACTAAAATCAAAGCAAAAACATCAATTAACAAATTAACTGATGAAAACCAAATCAAAATCATGAAAGAACATCTTGAAAAAAGTATTGAATTAGATCAACAAGAAGATGAAGAATTGGGAGATGAATCTGGAAACAGCGTTCCAGAATCATTAACAGATAAAGAAAAATTCAAAGAAACAGTAAAAGAAATAGAAAAATCATCTAAAAATGATAGAAACAAAGATAAACTTCGTTCTTCAAGTTTAAATCTTTTAAAACAAGCAAAAGAAAATCCTGAAGATGTTTTAAAAAAACTCAATGAACTCGAAGAAAAAGTAAAAGAATCACCAAAAGACGTAATCAGCATAAATGACCCTGATGCACGCTTGGGAATGGGATTACAATGCACAAATCATTGTAGACGAATACAAAGGAATAATACTCACATCATACGTCACACAAAATCCAACAGACCATTTCGAACTAATTCCATCAATAGAACAATTAAAATCCAATTTAAAAGAAATATACGATGAAATGCCTTCTAATTTCCAATTCAGTGCAGATAATGGATATTCCACAGATGAAAACACAACATATCTCGAAGAAAAAGGCCTAGATGGATACATATCCACTAGAAAACTCTCAAGAAAAGAAAAAAAGTACAATCTATGGGAAAAACCATTTCAAAAAGATAATTTCGACTACGATGCAGAAATTGAAACCTATATCTGTCCTTTAGGAGAAATATTATATCGAAGACGAACATACGAATATAAAAACAAACAAAGAATAACATATTGGACAAACGAATGCAAAAACTGCATTATGAAAGAAATATGCTGCAATAAAAAGAACTACAGAACAATCCAAGACTATGGAAACCCTTCCAAGATTAGAATGCAACGGAAAATGGAAACAGACTGGGCACAAAAAATCTACAAAAAACGATCAAAAACAGCAGAACTACCATTTGCACACATAAAACAAAACATGAAACTCCAAGAATTCACCACAACCGGAATAAAAAATACAAACACCGAATTCAAACTATATACAATCGGACATAACCTAAAAAGAATATACAATGAAATAAACAAGAAAAACAACTAAAAATAAGAAAATATATAAAAAAAATTAGAAACACAAAATTCGATTAAAAATTTTGCGTCACATCCTCACAATATTTTAAAAAACTTTATAACTACTAATTTTCTTAAT
>NZ_CAJOJM010000101.1:0-2230 GCF_905234905.1 Methanobrevibacter sp. UBA188
TTACAATGGAAAATTTGTAGTTTCATTTGTATTTCACGGGTGTTTATTTAATGTTTCTTGTTGTTTTTTAAACGTAGTTGATTTTTGTGGGCGATATTACTTTTCAAATGCTCTCTGGGTATCTTTATATATTAATGGGGCATAAATTGTACTATTATGTGAAGATGGGTTAATAGTGTGGTGTTTTATGTTATGGTGGATGTTAAAAAGGGAATGAAGGTTAAGATTTATCCTACTCAGGAGCAGAAGGATTGTTTTCATAGGAATTTTGGTTGCTGTCGCAAGGCCCATAATGTCGTTCTTGACAAATACAATAAAATGCACAGTAAAGATTCCAACCTAAGACCCACATTTACTTTCTTAAATAAACTACTAAATGAAGCCAAGAAGGAATTTCCTTATTTGGAGGATGTAGAATCAACAAGTCTCCAACAGGAAATAAGAGACTTGGCCACATCATTCGATAATTTCTTTAAAAATCCATCACACTTCAATAAACCCCATTTTCACAAAAAGAAAACAAGTAAACTATCATTCAGACAAACAATAAGACAAGACATTAGAATCATCCAAAAAAATAAAATGATTCTGAGAAAATATGGCAAAGTAAAATTCCACACAAGCCAAGAATACTTCCAAATACTAAACGACAAAAATACAAAATTCAACAATGTAACAATCTCCTTTGATGGAATAGACTACTTTGCAACATTCAACATTGATTTTGCTGAAGAAGAATGGGAACTAACAGGTAAAAATGTAGGTTGTGATATTAATTCAAATGTAAACGGCTGGCTGGTCACAAGCGATGAGGAAAAGGAATACTTTGACATTGACCATGAAAACCAAATGGTCAAATTAATCAACCGGATAATGGCCAAATGCACAAATGGAAGCAAAAAATGGAAAAAACAGAAAATCAGACTATTAAAATGGTATCATCAACGATCCAATAAACTTGACGACTATATAGAGAAACTTTCAACAGAAATGGTCAAAAAATATGATACCATAGTATTTGAGAAAAATTACTCAAAAATTAAAATATTGATTGGTGGCGAGCAAAACATGGTGTTTCCACTCACAAAATTCATAACTAAACTACAAGACAAATTTGCTAGGCACAAACCTCAAGCAGAAGGCGTAGTATTTGTAGATGCAAAATATACCAGTAAAAAATGTCATTTTTGCGGAAACATCAACCATGAATTAGATGTGAAAACTCGAAAATGGAAATGTCCAAACTGCGGTAAAATACTAGACCGTGACATTAACGCCGCCATTAATATTTTGAACCGGTGGGACTACGGGGATAGCCTAGGTGCGACGAGATAGAGCCTGTAATTTGTTATACAATTAATAATTGTATTGTTAGTGCAATTCGAGAGAATTGATAACGTTGTTGTGCATGTTATTCTCACCTGAAACTGCGTCACTGGTAACGGTGGGGTGGGTTGCATGATGGTTAAAGCCTAATCATTGTTATAACTTCCCATAACATGAGGGCGAGAGAAAGATTAGTATTGGTTAACGAAAGTGAATTCCTGATTAAAAGCATCGTGATCCCCAGCAATGGGTAGGAAGTTTAGAAGAGCCATTGTATTACTGAATTTTGGTCATACATAAGTTTAGGCGTATGTATATAGGTCACAACCCAATAATATTCAGTCGGTGTATTTGGAAAACCTAACCTAATCGTATCTAACAACTGGTTAACTCGGTAAGCCCAAATTTGTCCACCTACAAAGGTGGTAGGATGACCGTGAGGAAATCTGATGTTCTTATTTGGGTATGGGATGCTAAAGAAAGCAAATGCCCACTTAATCGAAAGATAGCAGGAAACTGACAAATATAATAACTGTGTGGGATAAGCAGACTTTTAGCAGGTGTATGTTTGCTTTATTTAAAACGGCAGATATCTTTAAATGTGAAATACTATGATATGAGAGTGTGATTTTGGCAATGAAAACTGGATATAATTTAAATATATTACAGTCTGTGGAACCAGACAAAGAAATACTTGATAAAGAATGGAAGTCCTTAAAATGGAATTCAATCAAGTATAGCATATTTAAGATACAAAAACGGATATTTAAAGCAGAGAAAGAAGGAGACTATAGAAAAGTTAATAGATTATGCAGGCTATTGCTTAATGATAAAAGGAGTTTGTTATATAGTATTTATGTCGTTACAAAGAAGAATGATGGTAAAAGAACAAGTGGTATGGATG
>NZ_CAJOJM010000102.1:0-2212 GCF_905234905.1 Methanobrevibacter sp. UBA188
TTAAAAAAAAATAAGTCATTGAAAGATATTTGGATAATGTTTGGTTTACAAATGAAATGCTAACATCAGCAATTCTTGCAATATCTTTAACACCATAACCTTCTTTACTTAAATTAATGACCAAATTTTCATCTTTTGATTCTAATTCAGATTCAAATTTTTCTTTTTCTTTCTTAACTGCTTCCTGTGCCACTCTCTGAGCATAATCTTCTACTATTTTCATGTTTTCCAACAAATTTTGAAATTTTATTTTTTAGCAGTTCAAACCTGCATCATACACTTCTTTCAAAGTATCTTTTTGTGATTTTACATTTCCAAAGACTTCAAACACTTCTTTTATTGTTGGATTTTTGGCAAATCCTATAAAACTCTTAAGTCCTGTCAGTGCATCGCCACAACTGCTTCCTGCAGCCAGAATTATATAAAAATCCTTGTTTTCAAGATGCCTGAATATCGGATAACACCTGTCGAAAAACATTTTCAGTGTTCCGCACATCTCATAATAATATACCGGAGTCGCATAGACTATCACATCAGCATCCATCATGTCATCAAGAATTTCTGCTATGCCGTCATCCTGAAAGCACTTCATCTCGGAAGTCTTGCATTTATAGCAGGCCTTGCATGATGAAAACTCGATGTCTTCAAGAAAATACTTGACCGCTTCATGGCCTGCATCCTGAGCGCCCCTTAAAAATTCATCACACAACGTATCTGAATTTTGGCCTTTTCTGGGAGATGAACTTATGATTACTACCTTTTTACTCATCTTCAATCCACTCTTTTGCTTTAGAGACATTTCCCATGAATCTCATACCTTTTGAAAAGTCAAGTTCTGGATATGTATCCTGAAGGTCGCTTACGCACTTGTCAACACCTGATCCTCCGGATGTGCAGAAAACCTTAACTGTCTTTCCTTTCAGGTTCACACTTTCTATGAATGTGTTGATTATTGTCGGTGCAGTGTACCACCATACGGGAAAACCGATAGCTACAATGTCATAGCCTGAAACGTCACATGTTTCGGCAATTGGAGGTCTGAAACTTTTATCGTTCATTTCAATGGTTGACCTTGAGTTTTTATCCATATAGTCCAAATCTGCTGCAGTATACTTTTCCACAGGAGTTATTTCAAAAATGTCATAGCTGTTTTCATCTGCTATCTTTTCTGCTACGCTTTTTGTTGTTCCGCTTGCTGAGAAATATGTTATCAATACATTGCTCATCTTATCACCTATTTAAACATAAGGAGATTATATTATATAATTGTTTACATGTGCAACAATTACCAGTCTGGTAAAATATTGTGCCAATTAAATAATAATTGTTTTTTAACATGCATTTCATAGCATTCTTTTACATTGAGAATTAATGATTACACAAATAATTTAAACCAATAAAAACAAAACATATAATATTATAAATTAATGAAGGTAATATAAAATGTCAAAACCTGTTGTTGCAATAACAAGGCCAAAGGATAGGGCAAAAAAGGCTTGTGAGATTGTAGAAAAGCTAGGTGGAAGTGCAATTCTTGCACCGACACTTGATTTGGAGCCTGTCAACACAGAATCTCTAAAAAATCTGGTAGCCAGAAAGGATGAACTTGATTGGATTATCTTTACATCTCCAACAACTATCGTTTCACTGAATAAATTCTATCCTGATTTTATTCCAACTTTAAAGTGCAAATTAGCTGTTATTGGTAATAAAACCGGAAAATTAGCTGAAAAAAATGGGTTGACTGTTGATTTGATGCCTGAAGACTTTACAGCCGAAGGCCTTATTGAAGAGTTCAAAAAACGTGAAATCACTGGCAAAATCATAGGCATTCCAAGAACCGCTTCTGCAAGACCAGTCCTTCCCCAAGAACTTGAAAAACTTGGAAATGAAGTGATTTTAGCTGAAGCATACAAATCACTGTTCCCAATGGATGAAAATGCAGTGCAGGAACTGATACAAAAAATTGAAAATAAGGAAATTGATGCAATCACTTTTACAAGCCCTTTGACTGTTGAAAATTTCTTCCAGATAGCAGAAGATAAAGAAAAACTTGCACAACTGTTAAATGACAACCTATTAGTTGTCTGTATTGGCCCAATTACTGCAAAAGTCCTTGAAAAATATAATATTACCTACATTTACCCCGACACTTACACAGTTCCAGACATGATGGAATTATTATTCAAGACATGGAGGGAAGAAAATGAAT
>NZ_CAJOJM010000103.1:0-5114 GCF_905234905.1 Methanobrevibacter sp. UBA188
TTCCAGAAGGGCGAATACACCCCGGTTTAAAGCCTTTGCACACGGATGATTTTTGACGATTTCTACAACATCGCTGCTTATGATATAAGCTTCCCCATTTGATGTTACATGGTCTTTAATCGGATCCATCTTTCTAATGTCTGTAACATCACAAATGACATATGCTTCTGCATTTTTCAATATTGCAATGTCATCATCATCTGTAAACTCTCCAATATCAAGGTTTCCGATGGTTGAATTTACGAAATTTATAGGGTCAAAAGTGATGTTTACAACATATCTGCGTGTTTCCATAATGTTTTTCAGGGTTTGGGTGCCGACAAATAATCTGCATCCCAGTTTGTCTTTGCCTTTGCATACGATTCCTATTGGCGCTGCATTTTTTACACCGTCCCTGCTCATGGTAGTGTAAATCCCTTCATATTTCTGTCCTTCCTCAATTCCGATATCCGTCAAATCAATATCCATTTCATCACCCCTATTAATTACATCTTCAATATAATGTCTATTCATCAACCTAATTAAAAATTATTGTCAAAACATTACATTAGTTCCAGCCATTATCTGCATTCTGATTACATTCTGTATATTCTCTAAGCTCCAGAAAGCTTAAGATTATCTTCAATGACTGCCAATGTAATTTCCTTTATTCACCGCGATTATTACCATAATATTTATTGAAGTGGAAATAATAATGCTTTTTTGAACTATGTGTAGACAGGAAGCTATAAAACACATATTAAAGCTAATTGTCATTTAAATTGTCAGTTTATCAAATTAGAAAATTTTGGATGAAATCCAACTAGGCTTCCAATTCGACATCATAGATTGTTTTTACATTAACAAGTTAATGGTCAACAATATGTAGTAACTTGCTAGGAAAAAATAAGAGATAGCAAGCACCATATTTTCAACTGCCATATTTCAAGTTCTCCTAATTTAATAAGGAGTGTTCTTATTATAATGCTCTTTTCCATTCATAAAAACACCATGTTTTTAGTAAAATTATATCAGTGTTTTAGGAATAATTATTTTAACGTAAAACTATATATAATTTGTTAATTTTAAAAATAAATATTTAAATGACCCCATAATATGTTTTTAGGATAAAATATTGACTTAATTATGTAATAACCAATATAGAAATGTTTATATATTCTAATAATTATAATATCATACAACATCAAATGATGTTGGACTGCATATTGCAGACCTATGTTTTTAGTATTTGGATAGGGATGTGTCAAAATTTGTTTACCAAATTTATCCTTATTCATTTAAAAAATTCTACTTTTTATATTCTCCAATAACTGAATTTAATTATCGGAATCATATAGCTTTTACTTATGAATTCAAATCAACGAATTTTATTAAACGAACAATCTTTAAAACTTTGTTTTTACCTAAAACATTCAAAATACAGTTAGAAATCTATCAACGAACATATTTATAGGTAACTGTAATTGAAGATATTAAACCCATAAACTAATACTATTTTACACAGATTAGATAATAACATTTTAAACTACCATAACAAATCCCATAATAATCGAAATTACACATGAATATTTTGATTGTTGATTCCAAAAACAGCCAAATAAATAATCAATCATGAAAGTAAACGAATATAGTTATAAAAAATAGTGCAATCAAGTACGCAAATGTACATGAAAAAAATAAAAAAGGTTGTAGGTAGTGTTTTTACCTACTTAATTATTCCAAGTTTTTTGGCAGTTTTTTCGTCAACTTTTCCTGTTACTTTAAGGACCTTGTCGTTTTGGAACTCTTTTACAGCCATTTCGGTATAATCCCAATAGATGCCGTCAACCTTCAGGTAACGGCCATTGTATTCAAGATAGTATCCATGGTTTTTCAAAGCACGTTGGATTTTTTTGACGATTGCTGAGTTTTTGCTTCCTTTGGAAACTGTTTTCCACACAGACTTGACCTTAATGGTTACTTTTTTACTTGTTTCCTTTATAGGTTACAGTTGCCTTGAATTTGCCTGCTTTGTTGAGCTTGGTAATCTTGAAGGTAGCTTTGCCTTTGCTGTTTGTTGTGGCCTTATAGGTCTTGCCATTGACTTTCAAGTATACTGTTGCTTTTTTAATTGGTTTATTGATATTGTTTTTCAAGACAATTGAATATTTTTTGGTTTTAGTGGTTGTCTTGAATGTTTTTGCTTTAGCAGTTATTTTAGGAGTTGCCTTTTTGACAGTAACTTTAACATCTTTGGTTGATTTGTCATGTGTACTGTTGCCGTTGAATGTTATTTTAGCAGTGTATGCTTTAGGAGCAAGACCTTTGGTTGAAACAGTAATCTGACCTTTTTTATCAGTAGTGTATGTTTTAGCACCGTTCAAGTCAACAGTTATACTAGCCCCACTGATTGGCTTGCCGTCGGCATCCTTTAAAGTGACAATGAGATTTTTGTCAACGTTATAAACTGTTGTGACTGCAGAAGATTCAATTTCAGTAGATACTTTGCTGACAGTTCATTAACAGTGGTTGAATTTTTAGCATATATTTCATCATCACCCACCTCAACGGTAATGACTGCAGTACCTTCACCTACAGCAGTAACAATACCATTTTTATCTACAGTAGCAACAGAGTTATTGCTGGATGTATATGTAATATCGAGCATTATTGTGTCAGGATGTTTGGTGGCATTAATTGCAGATGTTTCACCAACTTTTAAATCCAAAGTATTGTTATCTACAGTGACGCTGGCATTATCCAAGCTGACATTTATAATGATAGTCTTGTTTTCAGCAGCTGCATACTTATCATCACCTGCAAAGGAAACAGTGATAATTGCTTGACCTTTACCTTGAGCAATAACATTGCCTTCAAAATCAAAATCAACAACATCATAATCACTGGATGTGAAAGTGACATTGCCTGCACCAGCAGGAGTCAAATTAGCAACAATAACAATCTCATCACCAACAAACAAGTCTAATGGAGTAGTATCAACTGTGATTTCAGTAGGGATTTTACTTACTGTCACAGTAACGTTGGTTGTGTTGACAGCATAAGTCACATCATTTCCAACAGTTAATGTAATAGTGGTTGTGCCTTCACCTACAGCAGTGACAATACCGTAATCTGTAACGGTAGCAACAGACTCATTACTGGAAACATATTCAACATTCAGGAAACTAGGAACTGCTGTTGCATTAAGATCATACCTTTCATCAACTTTAAGCTCCAAAGTATCATTTTCAACACTGACACTGGCATCATTTAATGAAACATTTACACGGATTGTTCTATTTAAGGCCGCTGCATACTTATCATTACCTGCAAATGAAACGGTAACAGTAGCATTACCTTTACTGCGAGCTAAAATCTTACCATCGGCCACAAAAACAATATTTTCATCACTGGAAATGAATGTCAAATTGCCTGCATCGGCAGGAGTCAGATTCGCCAAACCGTCAACAATTTCATTAACTTTCAAATAAAGAGTTGTATTTGTTAATGTAATTTCAGTAGGTATTTTACTTACACTAACAGTTATTTCAGTAGTATTTTCTGCGTAAACTCCGTCGCCGCCAACTTTAACAAGAATATGTCCAGTACCCTCCCTCAAAGCGGTGACATTGCCATTTCCATCAACAGTGTAAACACCTGAATCATCCGGAACGAAAGTAACCTTCAAACCAGCAGGAGTTGTAGTAGCAACAACAGTGAAATTATCATCGACAAATAAATTCAAAGTAGAGTTATTTACGCTGAAGCTTGCATCATTTAAATTAACGGTAACATTGATAGTTTTATTTTTAGCGGTTGTATAATTTTCATTTCCTGCAAATGAAACTGTGATTGTGGCATTACCTTTAGCAAGAGCTTTAATTTTGCCATCTTTAACTATAACAACTGTTTCATTACTTGATTTGTAGGTTAAGTTGCCTGCACCTGAAGGAGTCAATGTAGCTCCCGAAAGAACTTCATCAAGCACTTTTATAAGGAAGGGATGTCGTTAAGGCAAGTTTGCGACTGGTGTCGTTTGCTCTGGACGTATAGGGAATCACTGAATTACGAACTTTTGGAATCATGGATAACGAAGAAAGTGTAGTTGCCGGCAGCCAAACCTGAAATTGGAATAGTATAATTGTTTATAACAGTAACATCTGTTCCATTGATACTGGCAGTAATTTTTGTAGCTCCTTCAGTTTTTACAGTAACATTTTTGCTTTCACCATAATCCAAAGTAATATCTTCCAATGTTATTTTTGAATCAACTTTATTTATTGTAATTGTTCCATTGTTGACAGTTACATTATCCAATCCAATATATGATGCATTGACAGAATAAACTTTATAATCAGCAAATGGATACATTGCCCACCATGTTCCATTACCACCATAGGTTGCATTGATTTTGTTGCCGTCTGATAAGATAAATAGTAATTTACCATCCCAAGTAATATTTTGTGGGATGTTGGTTTTTGCAGTGATATTCACAATCTTGTTGTTGGTTGTAAGTGAAGTTACATTCACATAATACTTGCCGGCAGGTATTATTACTGTTATTGATCTGCTGACCGGTTGGAATGCAGCATATTCAGTATCAAAAATAGCATAATAAGAACCGACAGGCAAATCTGGAATCCATCCTTCGCCGCTTAAACAGCTGTAATTGCCAACCCATTCATTATTAGAGTATACGCTTATTGAGATATTTCCATTAGTTACTGGTATGCTGCTGATGTTTGTTCTCAAATCAAATGATAATTTCTCACCAGAACCATAAAAAGTTGTGAAATTATCAACATTCAAAGTAGGTGGAAGAATATGTGTATTAAAAGTTGTATCTGAACCTGTTTTGAAAATACAGGTATCAGCAGTACCATCCCACTGAATATTACTTAAAATAGCTCCTCCATAACTAGCAGAATTATCAGTAAAATTACAATTTGTCACAGTACATGTACTACTAAACCTAATTGCACCTCCTTGTGATGCAGAGTTGTTAGTAAAATTACAATTTTCAACACTACCATAAAGCATCCAGACAGCACCCCCATCACTAGAAGCAGTATTGTCAGTAAAATTACAATTTTCAACACTACCATAAAGCATCCAGACAGCACCCCCATCACTAG
>NZ_CAJOJM010000104.1:0-2119 GCF_905234905.1 Methanobrevibacter sp. UBA188
TTTATAAGGATTTTCATCCTTTCTTCTTTCAATTTGGAAATCTGAATAGGAATCATCATCTTCGATATGTCTGAAAGTGGTACCGCAGCTGCACATGGGTTCTCCCAAAGGAACATAGGCACCGCAATTAGGACATGTAGGCATTTAAATCACTTCAAAAAAATGGGGATGTGTTAAAAATCATATTCTAACATCATCATGAATCTTTTTTTCACTTTCAGCAAATGCTTCGTCGCTTCCCACAAAGTATGACATGTGAATCAGCTCATCCTTAAAGGTATAGCAGCTTCCCACACCGTCTTCGCTTTTAATCTCAAATCGACTTTCAAGGCCTTCGTTTTTCACTTCTTCAAATTCATCATTCAATGCGCCATCAATGATGCTTCTGATTGCATCCCTGTCGATTGCAAAAACGTTGTCGTTTACTTCGGCATTGATGAGGTAGCTTTTAAGAATCTTTTCATGGTATTCCCTGTATATTTCGCTGTTTAAAAAGACTTCAAAGCCCTTTACCTCACCGTCAATCATTACCGCAACACCTGTCTGTCCTTCGACAACTTCAAAGGCTTCCATAAATTCGCTGAGGTCTGATTTTGCATTTTCATAGCTTTCAGACATTGCCTGTGTCGGTGATGAAAATGACCTGGACATTTCAAGTTCATCGATTGAATCCCAAACGGCCTTTTGAACATTGCCTTTGCTTCTGAAGGCATGGTGCTTTGCAAGGCGTGTTCTGTAGTTTGCAATGTTTTTGGACTGCTTGAAGTCGCTTACATATCCCCATCTTCCGTGCTCGGTACAGTTGACTGGCACTTTCATCTCGCTTTGAGGAGCAATAAGTATGGTTGCATCCATTATGCGGTTCTGGTCTCCTCCTACAATCTCTTCACCGTCCACCAGAAGAAGCGGGGCCACGGACTTGTTTTCAACGATTATTGTGTTCACTGTTGACTGTTCGCATTCCTTTACATCTACAAGGCCCAGCTCAAAGCCCTTTTTAAGGGTCAGCAAATCGACCTTGTGGTTTATTGGGGTCTTGATGGGGATGACGGCGACGTTTTTGTGGACCTCTTCACCCAGAAGCTCATAGCTGGCTATCATCTGTCTCACCCTTGATGTTTTTCTTAATGAAATCAACGTCAATCTTTCCCAGATTGTCTGAAAGATAGTGTATGTCGCTTTCAGGGTTTTCCACCTCTGCAATGTATTCGTCTGATGTGAGAACCCTTGCAAGTGCAACGGAACCTGTGACGAACTTGATTTTAGCAAAGTATTCGTCGTTGATTTTGTCGTATAGCCTTCCGGCACTCATTGATCCAATGACGACGGTGTTGGTGCTGTTTGCCACATAGCCTATCTTTCCGAAATATCTCATTTCACAGGCTATCGCTTCGGCATCATACTTGTTGTCCGGCTCCTTTACAAGCTTTATGAGTCCATTAAGCTTAAGCGGTTTTGAGCCGTGCATATTGTTGAATGACTGTATTGTTATATACATCTATTATCACCTTGTGAATATCTTGTGCCATATAATATTTAAATGTTATTGTGGATATTCGGCTTTGATGATAATGCATTTTTTTAATTTAACATTATTAATAATGATAGATAAATATGTTCATATAATAATTAAAAAATATTATATCTGTTCAGAAATTTGTCAAATCCGACAGTTTTTCAACTACAAATTCCTTATTTTCAAACGAATTTTTAAACATAATTCTATATAAATCCATTTTTAATAAAGAAAATAATATTATTTTAAAATAATGATTATACAAAATTTATATTATCATTAAAAAACCGGAACAAAATTTGTCGAAAAAATATTTTTTTAAAGCCAAATAAAGCCCCCATTTGGCGAATTTCCAAATAAAAATTGCCTAAATTTTTATATTTGCATTAATAAAAATTGTTTTTAATATTGGGAACAAATGAACATCATTTGAATGGTAAGGATTTCACTGTTAAAACTGGTAATGATGGTAAGGCTGCATTACCGATTGATCTCTTGCCTGGTAAATACGTGGCAAAAATTAAATTCAATGAAGATAACATCTATTTGGGTTTTTCTGTTAGTTCAAATGTTGTTGTTAATAAGCTTGCTACTGGTTTAACT
>NZ_CAJOJM010000105.1:0-1811 GCF_905234905.1 Methanobrevibacter sp. UBA188
GAATCTAAAAGTGGATGTTCAAATCCTATATGTCCTTTTTTTATTTACTACATTCTTCAGCCCATAGGCATTTCAGTTTTAAAGGGTTAGACATTATTATTGCTAAATAGTTGCTTCCTAAAGTATGCAATGGCAGCCTTCAAAGGCTCAATATCATTTTTGATAATACTAAAAATTTCATCGGCATCCACTTCGAAGTAATGATGAGCCATTACATCACGAGCACCCATCACTTTTTTCCAATCGATAGAGGGATAAGTGGGCAACAACTGCTTGTCCGTCAGTTTATCCAGTGTCTTAATTGCTTCACCTAAACCGATGATAACCATACAGGCTGCATCAAGTTTTTCCATCCCAATTGGTGACAGAAGGAAATCATCGACAGTATGAATCTGTGCTGTGCGCTCTTGAAGACGGGTAATAGCTGTGTCGATATTCTTCAAGGTCTCATAGATCATTTGAAATTTCTCAGTAGACTCGAATTCCATATTTCTGAATTTGTTGTTTAAACACAGGGTTCATGTTATCTCTCATGCGAACAACATCTACAGGACAGCCTAAGAGCTCCTCAAGATATACTTTCACTCCAGCCCGATTGAACAGGTTGGGCACCATGTCAACACAAACATCAACGTCGCTGCCCTCATGTTGCTCGCCTCGGGCGAGTGAACCAAACAAAAGCATAGAGCGCACACCATAATGCTCGTCCAGGTATTGGCGAGTTGACTTCAGTGTTTCTATTGTCTTCGTTTTATCAAGCATTATCGTATAATGTTTATTCTTCTTTGTCTGCAAAGATAATTATTTATTTTTATACAACAAAGAATTCTACATCATTATTTGACAATTTTCTTAAAATGCACAGCGGAACCGACCCTATTGTGCATATTTTATTTTGAATTAAAAAATAAATCTCCCAGCAAAACAACATCGCCTACAGTGAACATGGACTTGAAATTAATCAAGCCCATGCACTGAATAAAAGGGTTAGGATGTTGCAGACTTGAAGAGAACACCATACGATGTTTGCGAGTAGCAACTATACCTCTCGGTAACAGTCATCCTTCCCTTATAAAAATGGGGATGTCCACAATAGATAAACCTTATCTGAAACCCTCCACTGATGGGAGGCATCCCCATAAAAACATAAATCATCAAGATATTCTCTTTAATTTTATATAAAATTGCAAAATTCCAATATTGCCCGAAAGTTCTAATTCTGATGCCGTAAGTTTTTCAATCTTATATTCTACGGGTATGGAAATCTCTGCATCAAGCATTAGTGTAAGTGTCCTTCCATTCTGTTTCCATCGTCCAGTTTCTTTGTCTGTGGAATATGTACCATTGGAATTAAAGGAAATTCTATCTCCAACATCAGTCTGTTTTGTGTAATCTGGAAGGCTTGTCTGCACATCGTAATATGTACATTCCCAGACCCCCACAATAGAAGCTTCTGCACCACCTTTGCCACCATCATCATCGCCACCACAAGAGGTAAAACACACTGCTGCCACACACATCATGGCAAGCATAAAAATTGAACTTAATTTTTTCATAGTCTTTTTGATTAGTTGAACATCAGTATTTGATGGCTACAAATATACGGAATATTTTTGGATTTTTTACTGCAAAACAGAAAAAAAATAAAATAATATTGCACAAAAACATTAAGGTGTGCTATAAAACTGCAACCATCCATCACAGATGATTACAGTCTGCTCACAATTGAACGCAGAAAGCCTATTTCCGTCAAAATATACATATCTAGAACCGTAAACCCATTGTTCTTGAGTAATCTTTGAAGTTAGAGT
>NZ_CAJOJM010000105.1:1882-2956 GCF_905234905.1 Methanobrevibacter sp. UBA188
GATAACCCAAGCCATCAACAACTATATATGAACTACTAATTGGAATTGACCTATAACGCAGTAAAAAAGAAAGGTAGCGTTATTTGCTACCTTAAATTTGAAACTGCGGATTATATTAACGCATGAATGAATATCTGGCTACATAGAAATGCTCTTTGTCTTTCACCGTTCCATTAGCATCTTCAAAATAAGCATCATACCAATCAAAGACTAATTGTTTATCTGTCATAGTCTTCATTACAATTCGGTTGTAAACATAACCAGATTCTGTACATAAATATTCATTTGCCCCCTTTTTTTCAAATATGAGCGTCTGACTATAACCGTCTCCATTCCATTTAGTAGTAATGTTTTCACCATTTTTAGTAACCGTTATAATTACGTTACTTGAGTAATCATCATATTCTACGTCAGGGTTTTTGCTGCTATTATGAGGCTCAAACGTTCCATTTGCAGGATAATAGTAAAAACCTTTCATGGATTTCATGTACCATGTACCATCAATGGATTTTGAAGAACCACCACCATTGTCATCATCGTCACTACCTCCGCAAGCGGAAAAACTTACACTCATAAGCACTGTGAGAAGTGCAATTCCAATAAATCTTAATGTTTTCATAAATCTTGTTTTATTTAAATGATTAGTAAAATTTACTCCATGCCAACCAATCCCAAGAAGTCAGCGGTTAATAGTTTAAAGAACGTGGGACTACTGCCTATTATCACCCCAGAGGTCGTGGATTACCTATCAGCCAATAATGAAGCAATAGCCCACGCATTGAGGTATATCATTCCCATAAAAGGGTACAATAATCCCAAACGTGAGCATATTGCCATTACCCTTGCTGATTAGAAATTTTCCACGTTTCTGAGGAAGGATAATTTCAATCGCTCTTTTGTCAACTGAGCCATTAAAACGCACATCTGCACACAGGTGTACTTGAAACTCGTTGCCAAAGGTAGCAATATTATTTCATATTCAGCAAAAAAACTACAAAAAAGTAGTAAATTAAGTGATTTTTGTTTCTTAACTTGAGCAAAACGGCTTCAAAATAAAAGGTAGAGCACCATTTC
>NZ_CAJOJM010000106.1:0-3086 GCF_905234905.1 Methanobrevibacter sp. UBA188
AATAGATTGAAAATAAGAAAGGGAGTATACTGGGGATTGTTAATATCTTCTGTAATATTTGGAATAGGCCATTACTACGGGGAAGACCCTTTTATGCATGTGATTTCTGCAATGATATTTGGAATGCTCATGTGTGCGCTATATTTGAAAACAGACAATATCATGATCTGCATGGCAGTCCATTTCTTGTCTAATTTATTCGTTTACTTTAATGAAACAGGTATTCCAGACTTATTATTTTCATTCCAGAGCATGATTCCAATATTATTCATATGCGCCCTGTTTTCATTGATATTTGTGCCGGCTTATATCCTTTATTATGCCCATAAGTTTAATGCATGATTCAAATCATAAAGGAAGGGCTATTAATAAATTTAATAAGATTTCAAGATGTCATTTGAAAAAATTTATATAATCTTTTTGGTAAAAAATATAAAACAATATTTTAATTTTCTAGAGGAGATATTGGATTTTTGAATTTTATTCAATATTTTAATTTTCTAGAGGAGATATTGGATTTTAAAATAATGCAATATTTTAATTTTTAGAGGGGATAGTGGATTTTTAAATTTTATCCGATATTTTAATTTTTAGAGGAATATTATGGATTTTAGTGTAAGTGACTTCAATGTACGGCTTAGAACAATAAGGCTTAGGGAATTTGCAGTAGCTCTTGTTGCTGCATTAATCATTACCCTGTTGTTGGATGTGTTGTTTCCTATAATGGATGTCTATGATGATTTGTTAGTGGTTTCTTTAGTCTTATGTCTATTGGTCTTTTTTGTATGGGCGCTGAGAAATACGGATGGTTTAAAAAGGGATATCAATGCCCTTTTCGAGCCTGAAACTTCAAGAGAAATTTTATATGTTCTCATAATCAATCTGCTCTTTGCATTCATTTATGTTTCCATAGGAGCATCCTTCGATATCGTTCTGACAGTATTTGATCCGACCTGGATTCCTTCACTTGATCTTTCACCTGTTTATTACGGCGATTCAATCATTTACTTTTTAATGCTGTTTACTTCAATCATATGTGCGCCTTTGATTGAGGAGTTAAGTTTTAGAGGAGTTCTATTCAATAGGTTGAAAATCAGAATAGGCATTCTTCCTGCAATGCTCTTGTCTTCTGTTTTTTTCGCAGTAGGACATGAATTCGGCGGAATCATTAGTGCATTTGTATTTGGAATGTGCATGTGTGTCCTGTATTTGAAAACAGATAATATATTTGTTCCAATGGCTGTGCACTTCCTGAATAACCTTTTAATATGCATTATGGAATACTTCAATATGGAAAGCTTCCTGTTCGGCACACCAAGTGCATTTTTAATGCTTGTGCTTTCCGTAGTATCTGGGGTTTTGATAATAATCTATCTTATAAGGGAGATACCTAAATTGAGTGCATGATTTCCAATATTTAATTCAACTTCTTATTTTTTTTAATAATCAGAAATTATTTATTTTTTCAATTGTTTTTTAGTTAATTTTACTTTTTTTTAAATTTTGAACAATTTTTCATAGAAACATTTATATATCAGTTTGAGAAAAATAGAATTGTCGAATGTAATATATTTTTTACATTTGAATTTTTTTATTATTGTTATTTTATTTATTATATGGGAGATACGATGAAAACAAGAATAAAAGAATTGAGGCAAGAGGTAAAGTTGAGTCAGCAGGCCTTGGGTGAATCTGTAGGAGTAACCCGCCAGACCATCAACTCTTTGGAAAAAGATAATCCATCTTTGCTCCTAGCTTATAAAATTACAAAAACTATCAATGAACATTGTCATGGTGATAATGTGGAGGATTATTTTAAAATAGAAGATGTTTTTATTTTAGAAGATGAGTGATTCTAAAAGAAAACAAATGTATCAAATTGGAATTTTTCTAAAAAATTAATATAATGTTAATGTGTGATTAAAATGATTTTGGATGTTTATAAGGATGCTTTTGAGTATTCCGCTCAAGACTGGACTGCTCTTGTAAAATTAGGAGTAATCAATGTTTTAGGTATGTTTATCTTTCTGCCGCTGTTTTTAACAAGCGGTTATAATTATAGGGTAATAAAAATAGGTGTAAAAGGAATGATCAATGGCGAGGATGAATTGCCTGAGTTTGATGAATGGGTTAATATGTTTGTAGACGGCATAAAGGTATTCATTGTCGAGTTTGCATATGCTCTGATTCCGATTGTATTGTTTTTTGCAGTATTATTCTCTGCTGCTTCCATTGGTGGAAATGCAGGCGGAATACTCATGGCTCTTGGGATGATTGTCGCAATTGTTCTTTTCATACTACTTCCTTTGATGGGAATAATTGGAGTAGCCAATATGGCTGAAAATGATGATAAATTCTCAGCCGCATTTGATATCAATGGAATAATTGAAATTATCAAATCCATTGGATGGCTGAATACAATTGCAACATGGATTGGCGTTCAGATTATTGTTGGAGTAATTTCAATTGTTGTTTTCCTGTTGCTTTATGCTATATTGATGTTCTTAGGACTATCTACTGCAATGGTTAGTTCCAACATAGCGGGGGGAGTATTTGGCATAGGATTCATTCTCATAATTGCAATCTTGTGTTTCTTGGTAACTCCATATCTCAGCATTTTCCAATCAAGAGTTTATGGATTGCTGTATAATCTTCAATAAACGATTTAGCCTAATGTAACATTAGGCTATTTAATAATTTTTTTAATTTTTACTAATTTGAGTAGTTAGTAATTAATGAATTTTCTGATGATTTAAATTAATGGGTGATATTATGGGAAGTATTACAGATATCGTTGTAGAGGGATTGAAATATCCATTTAATGATGTAAATAAATATTTAGGTTTCGGCGTCATTCAAGTAATAATGTCCGCCTTATTCATGGGAGCATTCGCTTCAACCGGATACTACTTCGTTCAGGCATATAGAACCAGCGTTTCAATGGGTCTGGATATGATAGACTGGTCAGTTGTCTCACCAGCCATGATTATTGTATCTGCTGTTCTTTTTGTTTTGGGACTGATTGTTTTTGTTTATATTTCCGGATATGAATTCAACATTCTTAAATTTTCCATTTTAAAAAACAA
>NZ_CAJOJM010000107.1:0-1313 GCF_905234905.1 Methanobrevibacter sp. UBA188
ACTTGATAGGGACACAAACGCAGCAATTAATATTCTAAACCGCTGGTTCAACGGAGATAGCCTGATAAAATACTTAAATTAACCATTATTAAGTGAAAAAAATTCAGGAATCCCCATCCTCTATAGGATGGGGTGGTTCAAATATCTGATTGCTCTGCAAGGCATATGTTGCACACGGCATTAGGTGTGTCGATGTTTGAATCTTTGACGGGGCAATAGAATTTTCCGTTTTTCTCTTCGACTTTTTGGGATCCTGGAAATGGTGTTCCAACCTTATGAATAGGCTCTTCCAGAATGAATGTGGTGTAGATTGAAGCCAAACAGCCCATAATTGGGGTTTTGCTTTGAGAATCCTGTGTTCCATTAATGTAATTGGATTTTAATGTTTCGATGGCATCTGCAATGTCTTTTTTGTCGATGATTTTTTGATAATCTTTTGAATCTGTCATTATGTCCTTTACGCGAAATATGAAAATCTCAACATAGGACTTTTCGCTGTCTTTTCTATAGCTTTCCTGAACATACTTGTTTTCCTCGATTATCTGTGCACTGGCAGACATCATGTCAAATACTGAAATCGTTGATGCGTATTTCTTCAGCATGTCACGAACCAGATTGCCTGTAATGTCTTCATGCTTTGAAATGATGTCAAGAAAGTCATCGCACATTTTAAGATATTCATCAACCATTATAATTTCTCCAATATTTAAAATCCAAATGAATAACCTGCATTTTTGCAGATGCAATATCGGCATAAAGAGTTTTCATCCTTGATGCTCATGATTCTTGTTTTGCATTTGTATTCTCCATTTTCTATAAATACCTGGTCTTTTGCAGGATTGTCACCAAATGGATGCAATGGTCTTTTGGCCATAAGCGCCAGATAAAGTGAAATGTACTTTGTAAACTCTCTGGTTTCCTCATCCCCTCCAGCATAAGTGTCAAAATAAAAGTCAATGTCCTTTTTGATGTTTTCAACCACTCCATCTTTTATTTCATAGTCTTCAGTAATGTCGATTGCAAAAATCTCATCCCATGTTTCTGAATTGTATTTGGCGAGCTGTTTTGTTAGGGGATCTTTGTACCTGTCATCGGTAACCTTGTTTTTGAGGTATTCGATAGGATAGTCTTTTAGGTTTTCCCTGATTTCTTTAAGTAGTTCTGTAGCTTTCATAATTATGTATATTATTTTTTTAATATATCTGATTTTTCTATTTCATTATTCTTTCAACAATATGGTTGAATGCCTCTTTTGATTCCGGAACCAGAGGATATACGGGATAGACGTGGTTCATACCTTCTCCGACGTTAAG
>NZ_CAJOJM010000107.1:1432-2221 GCF_905234905.1 Methanobrevibacter sp. UBA188
GTCCTTCAAGTCCAAATTGCCTGCCCATGCTCTGCCCATTTCACGAAGGCCTTCAACTCCGCTCATCGGGTCTTTTTCAACATCATCGTATTTTCCTGACATTGACACGTCAACCCATGGGGATATGAGAATCAGGTTTTCAGGTTGCGGCAAATCGTTGGCAGCCAGATATTGTGCAAATGCTGCAGAAAGTCCTCCTCCGGAAGAGTCTCCCATGATGGTTATGGGTTTGTCCAGTTCTAACAGATGCCTGTAGAGTTTTTCGAGAATATCATAGGTTTCATCATAGGTATGGTTTGGAGCAAGAGGATACAATGGAGCAAATACTGTTCCGCTGACCTTTTTTGCAAGCCTGTCACAAAAGGATATGTGTGGAATCATGATTTCGTTAACGTATGCTCCGCCATGAAGATAGATAACAATTTGGTTGCAGTCTTCACTGCCCTTGAATATTAGTGTCTGGCAGCCGAACATGTCTTTGCTTTCGACTTTGGAGTGGTATATTCTTTTTGGAATTTTAAATTCTTCATCTTCCTCCGAGGAACGCTTCTGCATATGTTCACGGGCAGCGTCTGCACTTCTGAGATATTCCGGATGTCTTTTCTCCAGTGCATATTCGACGATTTTTGACATTTTTGACATTTTTTCACCTTGTAGCAATTGGTATATTTTTTGGTAATTTTGTTATATAATTTTTGAGGGAGTACAATCTATTTTTGCATTTTAATATCAAGATTTCATTAAAATATAAATATTATATGTATAAAATATATCTTCAAGAATTAAAAG
>NZ_CAJOJM010000108.1:0-2063 GCF_905234905.1 Methanobrevibacter sp. UBA188
GAAAACCTTGTAAAATAAGGGATTGTGAGATTCAAAAGAGAAATTTACCCTCAATTTACCCTTTTTGCAGCAGATGATGATTGAGTGAAGAGTTCAGCACATGATGAAAAAGACTGATGAGGTCTTTTTTTTTGCACTTTTTTGATAGTTCAAAATGATAAAATTATCACTATGTAATTTTCATATATGCATCAATCACTGGAAAAAAAGATATTTAAATTATTAATCACAAAAAAAGTTGACAAAGTGACAATTTTGTTGCATTATTAATTTTGGAAACAATATATGTAAGGAGGAGAAAGAATGGCTAGATTAATGAATTGTCGTATTAAAGAGATTTTAAGCGAAAAAAATATTACACAAAAACAATTGTCTGAAATGACAGGAATAACAGAATCTGCTATTTCACACTATATGAATGGTGATAGGGTTCCAAGAGGTACAAACCTTTTAAAAATTGCAAGGGCACTTGGGACAACTGCTGATGATTTACTTAGCGGAGACAGGGAGATGGATAAGGAAAGTGATTTAGTATATGCAAAATCTCTTATTGCACGTAATGCGTCGCAAATGACAAAAGAGGAAAGAATGGAGTTTATTTCATTGTTAATTGACAAAGGAGGAAATGATGAGACTTAATGATGAAACATATGAATACATAAAGCAGGAAGTTGCAAATATGTTTGTTGAATATGATATTAAGGGAACTCCAATTAGTTCGTTTGAAGTGGCGATAAAAATTGGTCTTACGGTGATACCATACTCAGCACTTAATAGAAAGGCAAGAAGGAAAGCTATAAGTTATAGCGAAGATGGGTATTCATTAGAGACTAACAATGGAGAATGGATTATTTATTATAATGACATTGTCAGACAATTATGCATGAGGTAGGACACTATATTTTAGGTCATATAGCGGAAGGCGATGAAGAAGAGGCTGAAGCAAAATTTTTTGCAAAGTATGCACTTGCATCGCCAGCATTAATTCATAATATGAAAGAAGAAAAAACAGTAAAAAATGTTATGGAAAATTTTGCGATTGGTTATCAAGCAGCTAATTATGCTTTGGATTATTATAGAAAGTGGCTTCGATATAGAGCTATGGACTATGTAATATATGAGCGTCAAATACTAATTCAATTAGAAATTGACGTAGCCTAAAAAGAAAAGGAAGTGGTTAAATTGATTGTTCTTAAAAAGAAAAAACACATTGAATACTGTTGGAAGCAGTATACAGTGTGTTTATCCCAGATATGCTATATGCAATCTTATTCGTGTTTGATTATTATAGCATATCTGTTCCGTGAATTCAATGAAAATTTTTACCCTGCAAAGGCAGGAGAAAGGAGCATTTATGCTTAAAACAAATGTCAGAAAGTATGACAATTTTAAAATGTATTATTGGCACGGCGCTACATTAGTAGGTAAATACAAAATGCCACAATTAAAACCTACACAATCGATTCCACATGATGTTATAGGATATAATGAAAGAAGCGGGATTAAAAATCCCGAGAAACATTGGATTGATTTTTTTATTGATGATGCATTGTTTGAAAGTTTTTGGAACCAT
This sequence comes from Methanobrevibacter sp. UBA188, assembly GCF_905234905.1. Taxonomy (NCBI): domain Archaea; kingdom Methanobacteriati; phylum Methanobacteriota; class Methanobacteria; order Methanobacteriales; family Methanobacteriaceae; genus Methanobrevibacter; species Methanobrevibacter sp. UBA188. Next base: position 1,574 of record NZ_CAJOJM010000108.1, read on the forward strand.
CCTGAAATGAGCTTTAATAATTTAAAGAGATTTGAAGGTATAATTACCACAGATTATTCAATGTATCCTGAATTGTTACCTGCACAAAATATATGGAATTGTACTAGAAATAGAGTAATGGCTTATTATTTGCAAAATAATGGATTTGATGCTATTCCTGTTGCTACTTGGTGCATGGAGGAAGATTTTGAGTGGTGTTTTGATGGATTACCGGAAATGAGTTCAATTGCAATTTCGTCAAATGGGTGTTTGTCAAGTAAAATTGCGGATAGGACACGGAAATCAAGTTTCTCCAAAAGAAAAATAAAATTATGTCATCCTGAGCGAAAGCGAAGGATCTTTGTCACAAAAGTATCACGAAGACAAAGATTCCTCGCTTTGCTCGGAATGACATTGAGCAATTTATTTTGTCGTTTACTATAAATTATGAAAAGAGGATATAAAAATGATCTATGCAGAACATCTCAGAAAAGAATTCAAAAAAATAGTT